>CALZOU010000126.1 GCA_945827805.1 uncultured Lachnospiraceae bacterium | reverse complement strand
ACAAGGAGTATCGTCGGCAGCGTCAGATGTGTATAAGAGACAGATCAGATGCTGATCGCCACGGGTGTACTGATGAATCTTCCCACAGACCAGCTCGAGAGTGCCAGAGTAGACGGGGCAAAACCCTTTCAGATTTTCAAGAGTATTACCATGCCGTATCTTCTGTTTGTTACCGGTCCAACCTTAGTTACAGATTTTGTAAAAAACATTAACAATTTTAATGTTATTTATCTGTTGACGCAGGATGTATATACGACCACAAATCAGGCTATGGCAAATTCTCAGGCAAAGGAAGTGGATCTTCTGGTTACCTGGCTGTTCCGTCTGACACAGGATTATTATAATTACAAGATGGCATCAGCTATCGGTATTATTGTGTTTATCATATGCTCCGTATTCACGCTGGTTGCTTTTAACCGTATGATCAAGGGCGACAGAGAGGGGACGTATCAATAATGAATAATACAGGAAAAGTAAAAAAACTGAAAGAAAACAGGGTATCCAGTATTGTACTGCACAATCTTCTGATCGGTGTGCTGGCTTTCATCTGGCTGATTCCTATTGTATGGCTGGTATGTACTTCCTTCAGTGCTTATTCAGGCATGAATACATCGACGTTTTTCCCGGAAAAGTGGAGCGCTGTCAATTATGCCAAACTGTTTCATCCGGATACCGTAGCGCAGTTCCCGCAATGGTTCATGAATACATTCATCATAGCCTGTTTTACCTGCGTGATCTCAACCATGTTTGTGCTGATGGTAGCCTATGCAATGTCAGTTATGCGTTTCCCTATGAGAAAACCATTGATGAATCTGGCAGTTATCCTGAATCTGTTTCCGGGAATGCTGGCTATGATTGCCGTGTACTTTACATTAAAGTCGTTCAATCTGACGAACAGCTATGCCGGTCTGATCATGGTGTATTCCGGCTCTGCCGGCATGGGATATCTCATTGCCAAAGGATTCTTTGATACGGTTCCCCGCGCATTGTGTGAAGCAGCCCGTATCGACGGCTGTACGGAGGCCCGCATATTCTGGAATATTATTCTTCCCATGAGCCGTCCGATTATTGTGTATACAGTAATCAGCAGTTTCCTGGTACCATGGATGGATTTTGTATACGCAAAGATGATTCTTAATGCCGGTATATCAGCCAATTATACGGTAGCTATTGGATTATACAAAATGCTGGATAAGAGTTTGATCAATTCGTATTTCACCCAGTTCTGTGCCGGAGGCGTATTGGTTTCCATACCGATTTCCATTTTGTTTATCATTATGCAGAAATTCTATGTGGAAGGAATCACCGGCGGCGCCGTAAAAGGATGATCTGAAAACATCAGAATCGCGGGGGACAGGAACTGTTCCCTGCGATTCTTTGCCAAAAAAATAAGGAGCCAAAATGAATAACAGGAGAGTATATTGGAAAACACCGGAAGTTACAGGCCGGGGCTTAAAAAATTTTGTCTGCGTTATCCTGTTTTTGCAGTCTGTGGGGATCATTATTCTGGAAAAAGGTGTGATCCATCCCGAACAGTATACCCAAGAAGGGCTGTCAAAAGCCATGCAGGAGAGCAGCAGCCTGATGGTATTGTCCGGAGCTGCTTCTTTGCTTCAGCTTACAGCCGGTCTGGCCATTCCCATTGTTGCTTTTCTTCTGGTAGAAGGATTTATGCATACTTCTGATGTTCGTACATATATGCTGAGCGTGATTCTGTTTGCGCTGATCAGTGAGTTTCCCTATGATTTTGCCATGAACATGCAGCTGGTGGATATTTCACAGCAGAATGCCATGGTGGGTACAGCCATTAGTCTTGTCATGCTGTATTGTCTTGAATTTGTGAAAAAAAGGGGGATTATAGGGAAAATCCTTCAGGTATGTATTGTACTCTGTGGTGTCTTGTGGGCAGCGATTTTCCGGGCTGAGTATGGTCTTTGCACAGTGCTGCTGACAGCTGTGTTCTATCTTTTTTATACAAAGAATGTGCTGAAAACTTTTCTGGGGGCTGCCATAAGCCTTCTGTATGTAACAGGACCTTTAGCATTCTATGGAATATGGTGCTATAATGGTGAGAGAAAAACTCGCTGTTCAAAATATTATTATTATCTGTTTTATCCCTTACATTTGCTTCTTCTGGGAAGCATACGTTTCTTTTTATCCTAAACAAAGAAAGGACTTGAAAACAATATGTTGAATAACAGATTGCTTTATGGAGGAGACTACAATCCGGAACAGTGGCTGGACAGACCGGATATTCTTAAGGAGGATATCCGTATGCTCAGAAAAGCCGGTTGTAATACAGTAACTCTTGGCATTTTTTCGTGGGCTGCATTGGAGCCTCAGGAGGGAGACTTCCGGTTTCAGTGGCTGGAAAATATCGTTGATCGTCTGTATAAAAATGGAATTTATACGATTATGGGCACACCTTCGGGGGCAAGACCAAAGTGGCTGGCAGATAAGTATCCCGAGGTGCTTCGTGTAGATGAGACCGGGCATCGCCAGATGTTTGGTTTTCGCCACAATCACTGTTACACATCCCCTGTGTACCGTGAAAAAACTGCGCTCATCAATAAAAAACTGGCGAAATCCTTTGGAAATCATCCCGGTGTTATTCTCTGGCACATTTCCAACGAACTGGGAGGGGAGTGCAGATGTCCTCTGTGTCAGGATGCTTTTCGCCGCTGGCTGAAAGAACGTTACCACACGATCGATGAACTGAACAGACGATGGTGTACTACGTTCTGGAGCCATACCTATCAGAGTTTTGAACAGATTGAAGCACCTTTTACCATTGGTGAGACACAGCTTCATGCTTTGAATCTAGACTGGAAACGGTTTGTGACCCATCAGACACGGGATTTCCTCGGGCATGAGATTGACGCTCTCAGAGAAGGAGGCGCTAAACAGCCCACAACAACGAATCTGATGCATTACTATCAGGGACTGGATTATTTTAAACTTGCTAAAGATATTGATCTGGTATCATGGGATACGTATCCGACGTGGCACAAGGGAGATGTTTTGCAGACGGCATATGATAACGGTATGTGTCATGATTTGATGCGTTCCCTGAAAAAGAAGCCATATTTGCAGATGGAATCCTGTCCCACATCTACTAACTGGCAAAGTGTCAGCAAGCTGAAAAAACCTGGAATGCTGTTTGCACAGATGATGCAGGCTATTGCCCACGGTGCAGAGGGCGCTATGTATTTTCAGGTACGGCAAAGCTGGGGCGCTTCCGAGAAGTTCCATGGTGCTGTTATAGATCATTATGGAGGCAGCGATACAAGAGTTTTTAAGGAAGCAAAGGAAACAGGGGAAGCTCTGGAAAAAATCAGTGGATTACTTGGCAGTGAAGTCAGAAGTTCAGTGGCAATTCTATATGACTGGGAGAGCCAGTGGGCTATGGAGGACAGTCAGGGACCACGAAATAAGGGGCTCCATTATATGGAGGTTCTGTTGAAATTTTACCGGGGATTCAGGCGTATGGGCGCCAATGTTGATCTGGTGGATGAAGAAGCTTCCCTGGATGGATACAGACTTTTGGCCTGTCCTATGGTATATATGTTTAAAGAAGGGTTTGCAGAAAAGGTGCGCAGTTTTACAGAGAACGGAGGAACGGTGATCTTTACTTACTGGTCCGGTATTGTGGATGATACAGACCGCTGTTATCTTGGCGGTGTACCATATGGCCTTCAGGATGTTCTGGGACTTCGCAGTACGGAGATAGATGGTCTGTATGATGATGAAGAAAACAGTTTTATTCCGGTAAAGGACAACGCACTGGGATTGCAAAAGACATACAGCTGCCATTATCTCTGCGATCTGGTTCAGCTGCACAGCGCTTCGGCCATGATGACCTACGGGACAGATTTTTATGCAGGTTATCCTGCGGTAACTGTAAATTCATTTGGAAAGGGAGAGGCATGGTATGTGGCTGCCGATGCTGACAGCAATTTCTATGATGATTTTCTGGAAAAGCTGGTAATTCGGACAAAAACAGCGCCTGTTTTGCAGGAAGTGATTCCGGACGGCATAGAAATGACAACGAGAGAGACAGAAAACGGTTGTTATTACATTTATCAGAATTTCGGAACAACATCTTTGCATATCCCCATGCCGGAGGGTGAACTTCGCACAGTTTATGGCAATCCTACAGAGAAGCTTCCGGTTTATGGTATGGCTATTGTCTATAAGGAAAAGTGATGATTGTGTGAACAGTTACAACAGATACTGAAAATCATAAACAAACGAAAAGATTATCTGGACGGAACCGCAAAAGTATGGTAAGGTATCTTTGCTATATAAAATAAGAATAACGGTGTGCCCGGATAAGACATATCAGGAAGACTGCCAGATGGCATCCCTTTTTACAGAGGGATGCTGTTCTGGCTTTTTTATTTGTGGAAAAGGCGCCCATTTCGGACATTTTTCATGACACATCAGCGCATCTAATCTTCATGAGTTCGCGAATCGTATCTGTGAACGTAATGAACAGATACCTTTGGCTCTGTGTTTTCGGGTATTATGTAAAAGAAAGGAAAATCTATGTATTTAATGATCGACAATTACGATTCCTTCGTATACAATCTGGCAAAATATATGGAAGAGCTGGGAGAAACGGTGAAGCTGGTCCGAAATGATCGGATCAGCCCGGCAGATATCGAAAAAATGCTCTCCGGAGGTGATCTGGAAGGCATCATACTATCCCCCGGTCCCAAAAGTCCGAAAGACTGCGGTAACTGTCGTGAGATTCTGCAAAATATGGCAGGTCGTGTACCGGTTCTGGGCGTATGTCTGGGACATCAGATTATAGGCCATGTGTTTGGGGCTGTGATCCGTAAGGGAAATCGTCCCATGCACGGCAAAGTGACAGGTATCAAACATGATGGCCAGGGACTATTCAAAAACCTTCCCCGACAGTTTGAAGTGACCAGATACCATTCCTTGATCGTAGATGACGAGAATTTCCCTCGTGAACTTCAGGTGGATGCCCGGTCCGAAGATGGTGTGATCATGGGACTGAGTCATCGGAATATGCCGATTTACGGTGTGCAGTTTCATCCGGAGGCAGTGCTGACCCAGTATGGTCATGAGCTGTTGAACAATTACACGAAAATTTGCAGAGAATGGTGGAGAACGTATGAAAACAGAAATTCGCAGGCTGCCTTTTTATAAAGAAGCAGCAGATATATTTACCATGTACAGAAACCGTGAGATGGCAGTATTTCTGGATTCTGCACTGGAAAACCAGCTGGGCAGATATTCCGTGATTGGGTTGTACCCCTATATTGTCCTGAGCGAAGAGAACGGAATCTGTTACCGTAACGGAGAAAAACAGCCAGAATCTTTTGAGGATATTCTGGACGAAGAACTGGAAAAAAGAAAAGAAAAGAATCCCACAGAGCTTCCGCTGACAGGCGGTGCCATCGGCTATTTCAGCTACGATTATGGCCGAAAATTCGAACAGATCCGTACAAGACATCCAAAGAAGATCCGTATGCCGGAGGCCATGTTTGTGTTTTACGATGTGCTGATCATTGAGGATAAGAAAGAAAAGGAGCTTTATCTCACCGCACAGGGAGAGACAGATGATGCAAAAAATCTGCTTGATCATGTAGAGCAGGAAATATTGTACTGCGAACCTCAGCAAAAGCCGTCCAGACAGCATCACCTGGCAGAGTTCACCCCGAACTTTGAAAAAGAAGAGTACAAGCAGACGGTTCAGCGTATGATCGACTACATTGTGGAAGGCGATATTTATATTGCCAACATGACCCAGCAGCTCACCGTAGACAGTGATAAAGATCCCTACGAGGTATATCGTTATCTCAGAACACACAATCCGGCCCCCTTTGCCGAATATTTCAATTACGGCAGCTTTCAGGTCGTTGGAGCTTCTATGGAAAGATTTCTGCAGGTCAGAGACGGTGTGATCGAGACCCGTCCCATCAAGGGTACACGCAAAAGAGGCAGTACACCAGAAGAAGATGCCGCTTTGCGAAAAGATCTGCAGGAATCATCCAAAGACAGAAGCGAGCTTCTGATGATCGTGGATCTTGAACGCAATGATCTGAACCATGTCTGCGAACCGGGAAGTGTACAGGTGACAGAACATTTTGCTGTAGAAGCCTATGCCACCGTTTTTCATCTTGTAACAACTATTATAGGAAAAATGAAAGAAAATCTGCCCTTCACAGATCTGATCCGGGCAGCGTTTCCCGGCGGTTCCATTACCGGAGCTCCAAAAATCCGCGCCATGGAGATCATCGACGAACTGGAACACGACCGTCGGGGCCTGTATACCGGTTCCATGGGCTATATTTCTCTGGATGGAAACTGTGATTTCAACATCGTGATACGGACAGCCGTACATCAGGATGGTGTTTATCATCTGGGCGTCGGAGGCGGCATCACCTGTGAATCAGAGCTGGAATTTGAATACGAAGAGACCCTGCAGAAAGCAAAAGCCGTACTGGAGGCCATTTACGATGGGAGGAGCATCACATGC
>CALZOU010000125.1 GCA_945827805.1 uncultured Lachnospiraceae bacterium | reverse complement strand
CACAAGGAGTATCGTCGGCAGCGTCAGATGTGTATAAGAGACAGGTATAAATATTATACTCTGTCTCCGGATCTGCAATATTCATTTTTCTGGCGATCTGCATAAAGCCATAATAGGCGCCAAGGCTTGTCCAGTGATGATCTGTTTTATAATAAACGGCTTCATCCGCATGATCCTGCATGGTTCTCACCAGATCAATATCGTTTACCTGACTTCCGCAAAGCTTGTACACTTTCTGAATATCAGCCTGCTGGTCCCTCACCGGTGCGTTGGTCGGAACCTTATCCTTTAAAATATAAGCCGCATTGGGTACAATACCCATATAAACCGGAATATCACTGTGTCTGGATGCAAATTCCGCAATACTTTTCGCATTTTTCTCTGTATTCTCCCAATCCGGTTCTCTCAGGACTTCCATCAGATAACCCTTTTTCCCCAGATATACACCATTGGATTCTTTCTTCCCCAACAATCTGTCTTCGGTAAGTTTTAATGAGATCCACTGATTTCGCATAAAAAACTGGTCAGAAATATAATCCTCAAAATCTGACATAAATTTTCCGTTTTTTACCGCTTCCCAGGAAATCGCCGGCATCTGCGCCAGCTGACGGTTTTCTTCGGAAGAATACTCTTTATCTTTATGAAAAATATTTGCTGCCACCGCGGCTACTGTCAACAGTATAAACACGATAGCCAGCAAACGGTAAATGATGCCGAGAGAATGTCTGAACCTTTCCCGCGCTGTTTTTCTGTCTCTATTTTCTTCCATTGCAGCCTTCCTTCTTTCTGCTCACATATCTGTCGGGTTCTTTCACAGATACGATTCGCAAACCCATGAAAATCGGCTGCGCCGATTGGGTTTGCTCACATCTTAAATCATGTTCTTACAGCCTCATCAGCAAGTGATTCGGCCTGCTCTGAACAGTTACGATACACTTAAAATCTGAAATACAAAAACGGATTATAGGTTGCGTTGACCAGATAGGCTGTCGATAATATAAATAACACAACATATACTGCCAGCATCACAACTCTGCCCACATTACCTCTGACCGCCAGACGTCGGAAACGTTTGTATGTATAAGGTACAGAACACAAAATCATAAGCAAAAACAATATGAAATAATTTGAGAGATAATACACCGCAGTTCTGTCAATAATACCGGTGGCTCCTATACCAAACATTGCACCCACATATTGAAATGCACTGCCCAGAGTTGGCGAGAAAAAGAATACCCATCCGATCATCACCAGGATCATGGTATAGATATGCTTCACAGTTCCCGGAGTCTTTGCCAGAACATCCTTTAATACAAACTTCTCAAGCAGCAGCAAAGCACCGTAATATACTCCCCAGAAAATAAAATTCCACGCTGCGCCATGCCATAATCCGGTCAACATCCATACTATACATATATTCAGAATATTCCTTTTTATACTTACCCGGTTGCCGCCCAGAGGAATATACACATACTCTCTGAACCATGTACCCAGAGAAATATGCCATCTTCTCCAGAATTCCGTAATACTGGACGATGTGTAGGGATAATCAAAGTTTTTCATAAAGGTAAAGCCGAACATTTTTCCCAGACCAATGGCCATATCTGAATAACCACTGAAATCAAAATAGATCTGGAATGTATATGCCGCGCAGCCCAGCCAGGCCGTAAGCATGGAAATATTGCCGGCTCCCATCGCCTGGACCGCGTCAAACAGCATACCTATATTATTGGCCAGCAGAACTTTTTTTGCAAGTCCGCGCAAAAACCATGCCGTTCCCTCTCCGAATTTCGTAAGGGTTGCTTTTCGTTCTACCAGCTGTCCCTCCACATCCGCGTAACGAACAATGGGGCCTGCGATCAGCTGGGGAAACATGGAAATATATGTACCAAAATTGATAACGTTTTTCTGTACCTTCACGTTTCCTTTATAAACATCGATAATGTAGGATAACGTCTGAAACGTATAGAAAGAAATACCAATCGGAAGAGCCAGCGCCGGCATGGAAATATCAAACGGTAAAATACGGTTCAGATTCTCCACAACAAATCCTGCATATTTAAAGAATCCCAGAATCCCCAGATTAACACCCACGGCCATCCAAAAGGCAATCTTTCCCTTTAAAACATCTCCCCGTTCCTTACAATCGTCGATCTCCAATCCCGAAAGATAATTGAAAAGAATACTGAAAACCATCAGAACAATATAAATCGGCTCGCCCCATGCGTAAAAAATAAGACTGGCAATCAGAATCACCACATTCTTAAATTTTTTCGGCACCAGAAAATACGCAAGAAGCACTACCGGTAAAAACACAAAAATAAAAAACACACTGCTAAAAATCATCTTGTTTTCCTTCTTCTGTCCTACAGACTCTTTTTGAATGCCCCGTCTGCAGATACTGCATCACCGTGAACTACAAACAATATATAATTGCCCTGTACATCCAGAATATGATCCTCAAGCAATTTGCACTGTTCCGGTCCATATCCCTCAAAACTCTTCAGCTGTTTTTCAACTCTTGCCGTAACAGCGCTTTGGATTGATTCAGACTGGGAGGTATCTTTCAGCTTTACAATAAGGAGTTCTTCCACGTCCATATTAGATTCCCCCACATACAATCTGACATCCGCAAAATCATTGGCATTCAACCCGTACAGTCTTTTGAACATTCGATGGTCTGCCTCGGACAGCTTCTCCATGTTAAGGGAGGAAACGACCGCTTTATCCACGGTCGCCATATCCGTACTGCTGATTTTTCCACCCCACAGGAGACTGACGATGAAAAACAGCAGGAACACGAGCAGAACATATTTAACGTAAAATATCCATTGCGAGAATTTAAAATCTATTTTTTTCATTGTCTTATTGCCTCAATTATCATATTGGTCGCCCAGTACTCATATAATTCTTTCTGAAAATGAATTCCATCTGGCTGATACAGATCTTTGTGTGCTTCAAACACCGCTGTGTTGTCAATATAATGATATCCTTTTTCTGCGCACCAGGCTTTCACTGCTTCGTTGTAATCCGGAATTTGCCGCCATTTTTCTGACTTATTAAAAGCCGGATCCTGTGCAGGGAAAATAGAATTGACAAAAATCTCCGTATCCGGCAAAAGTTCCATGAGCCTTTGCATCATTTCTTCATAAGCCGTAACATAGTCTTCCGGTGTGGGCCAGAATCCGATTCTCACATCATTGATACCTGTACACAAAAACAGATACGATGGATTCAATGTTTTTATCTTGTCTTCATAGTCCTTCATGTTTGCGATGGTCAGACCGGATGCCGCATAGACCCTGGATTCATCCAGTAATCCATACGAATAAAATCCTACGGATCTGGAATCTCCAAATATGACCGAATCATTGAACAGAGACCATACAGATACGGTTCCCTCCTGAAGTTCCTGTTCCAGGTTTGCAGCCATGGCAGCTTTTTTCTGCTGTTTTATGGTCTGCTCGATTGCCGTTACATCTCTGGCCTCCAACTCTTTCAAATGAGCCACTCCTGCTCCTACATTCTGATCAGTCTGCCCAAGAGACATCTGACGGATGACCACAAAAAGAATGATCAGCACGATCACCAAACCTGCCGCAATGCATGTCCACTGTCTGATGTTTATTTTTTTATCTTTCATCGGTATTTCCTCGTATTTTGTCGAATTATAACGCTTGCCATTATAATATATCCATATTTGCATTACAACCGAAACTCCCTATTTTCTCCAAATATTACCTGTTTTATTTTGTAAAATCATACTGTAAAAAAACATTCTTTTTTCATCGTGTCAGCGGCTCATTTTTGTTGCGTTTTCAGCCTTTTTTCTGCACCGCATTTTTGTCATATTCCTGACGCATTGGATATTTTTACTGGAAAATCCATTCCATATTCTCCATATTTTTTCCCGAAACATGGTATACTGTTTATAGAATACCTGTAACTGTTCAGTTACCAAAAACACTATATACACAAAATGCAAAGGGAGGTATTACTATGCTCGATCAGGCTAACGCGCTGCCGAAACCGGCTGCGGAAGAAATCAGAGAACGTCTGGAACATGCCCATGAAAAACTGGCACAGCAGCAGCTTCTTCTTAAGGAAAACAAATTGCCGGTCATCGTCCTTTTTGAAGGCTGGGGTGCCGCCGGCAAAGGCAGTATGATCAGTAAGGTCATCAAAACACTGGATCCCCGCTTCTTTACCGTCAACACGCTGACCGCTCCCACAGAGGAAGAGACCCGGCGGCCATTTTTGTACCGCTATTTTTCCCGTATTCCGGAAGCCGGTTCTTTTCTGTTCCTGGACGGAGGATGGATGGCAGATGTAACCCGGGATGTACTGGAAGACAGGCTAAGCGATGCCGAATACAAAAACCGTATTGGCAGTATACGCCGTTTTGAGAGTACTCTCACCGCCAATGGATACCTTGTTCTCAAATTTTTCTTCCATATTGAAAAGAAAGAACAGAAAAAACGGCTGACCCTTCTCAGGGAAGATGCTTCTACTTCCTGGAGAGTCAGTGACTTTGACCGCTGGGAAAACAAGCATTATGAAAAATGCAGTCAGGTTTACGATCAGTTTCTGGAAGACACCTCCAGCGCTTCGGCTCCCTGGTATGTGATCAATGCTTCCTCCCGCAAATGGGCAGAGCTGCAGATCATGGAGAATCTGACAAACGGCATTGATGTGGCCTTAAAGAACCATGTACTCAGTGTCCCGCTTCTGCAAAATATTTTTCCATTGCTTGACATGCCCCGGCTGACAGAAATACCGCTTGACAAAACCATCGAAGAAGACGAATATAGAGTACAGCTGAAAGCTTTGCAGACTCGCCTGAGTCATCTGCACAATCAGCTGTACAAAAAGAAAATCCCTGTGGTTATCGTCTACGAAGGCTGGGACGCCGCCGGCAAGGGAGGAAATATCAAGCGTCTGACTGCCGCGCTGGATCCCAGAGGCTATGAAGTGAATCCCATTGCCAGTCCCAAGCCTTTTGAAAAGTCACGCCATTTCCTGTGGCGTTTCTGGACCAGACTGCCAAAGACCGGGCACATCGCCATCTTTGACCGCAGCTGGTACGGCCGCGTCATGGTGGAACGTCTGGAAGGCTTCTGCTCGGAAAATGACTGGCAGCGCGCCTACAATGAGATCAACGAGTTTGAAAAAGAGCTGGCTGACTGGGGTGCTGTAGTAATCAAATTCTGGGTACAGATCGACAAGGATACGCAGCTTGCCCGGTTCACCGAACGGCAGAACACACCGGAAAAGCAGTGGAAGATCACCGACGAGGACTGGCGTAACCGCGAAAAATGGGATCTCTATGAAGGCGCTGTGGATGAGATGCTGCACAAAACCAGCACCACCTATGCTCCGTGGTATATTCTGGAATCCACGGACAAGCGCTATGCCCGCATTAAGGCACTGAACATCGTCATTGAACAGCTGGAAAAAGCGCTGGATGACGCAAAATAATGAAATGATAAGAAAGGATGATACTATTATGATGAAAATTTCCCACGACATGATTATCGGAGATATTCTGGCTCAGGATCCGGAGATGGCCGGTGTTCTGATGGGTATGGGTATGCACTGTATCGGATGCCCGGCTTCTCAGATGGAGTCTATTGAGGAGGCTGCCATGGTTCATGGATTTGATCCGAATGAGTTTGTGAAGGAAGTTAATCTGTTTGTTGAGAAAAAAATGATGGTAGCAGAGGCTTCTAAATAAGACTTTGTGAAAGGACTGAACAGATACGAAAGTAATTATTTTCTGAGGTTTTATAAATGACGGAAAAAACAGAACGACATATACATCTGAATATGGCTCTGATCGGAGGGTTTCTGGGGGGATTTGCGGTTATCAATCATATGGATCTGCTGGCATCAGCCCAGACCTCTAATCTGATCTCGCTGGCACTTATTCTGGTGGGACGTACCAGTGCGGAAACGCTGGCCCGTGTGGGAGCGCTGGGTGTCTACGTACTGGCGCTGACTCTTACCATCGTGGTCCCCCGGGTGCTCAAATGGAATAATCAGCTGGTGAGTATTGCCGTTGATGTTCTGGCACTTTTCTCTATTGCTTTTATGCCGGATACGCTGGATCATTTTGTAGCCATGTACCCGATCTTTTTCGCCATGGCTTACCAGTGGTGTTCTTTTCCTACCTCGGAAGGATATGTGTCTGCCACTATTTTTTCTACGAATAATCTACGGCAGTGTGTGACTGCTTTTACTTCCTATCTGTGTGATCACGATCCGAAGATGCTTGGTAAGGCCTGTATGTATGGCAAGGTGCTGCTGATGTTTCATATCGGTGTCGCTTTTTCCTGGTTAGCCTGTCAGCGTTTTGGTGCTCACGGTGCTCTTTTGGCGCTGGTTCCTTGTCTGACGGCGCTGTTCCAGATATTGAGTGGGCTGAATGCTTTGCCGTTTGTGGTTCGGGAGACTTCGCGGGTTTGATTTTGCGTGTATACGTTCGGCGGCAAGAGGCCGGGAAAGGCCCAGGGGGTGGGTGTGGTTTGCAAAACAAGTGC
>CALZOU010000124.1 GCA_945827805.1 uncultured Lachnospiraceae bacterium | reverse complement strand
TCGTGGGCTCGGAGATGTGTATAAGAGACAGCCCTCATACAAGCCTGAGAAACTATCGACTTTGAAACGTTTATTCCATGGCATCTTCCCAATAATCATAGGCATCATCATAATCATCGAACTCTTCTTCCCATTCGTAGGCGAATTCGTCCGCATCACTGTAAGAATATACATCATAGGGATCGGAGGATTTTTTACCTGATGAACTTGAAGATGAACGGTAAGAAGGTTTATACGTATTTTTCTTTTTTGTGGAAGAACTGTTTGATGATTTCCGGGGAGGATCTTTTTTTTCCTCAAATTCTACCAGCTTGTCATCCTCATACCAGATATGATATTCTGTACTTATTTTTCTGTAGCCTGTATTATCATCAATAACAAAACGATTATAGTCAATCCAGTAGGTATAAGAATCATTAAAGAAATAGACATCCAGATAATCCAACATACCGACATGCTGCCCCTTATATCTGAAAAATTTTCCCGGTTCCTCACCTTCTTCCAGCAAGTCGTATCCGCACTCTTCTTTTATCTTCTGAACCTGTTCCGTTAATTCTTTGTTATACTGATAGATCAATTCGCATCGACGTTTTTCATTCAAAGTGTCAAATGACGGATTCAATGTCACCTTAATATCCATATCGTTATACATTGTGACATATTGGCCTTTTCCTATTTTTCCATACCCCTCATTGACCTCAGTTTCCACCGAAGATATGAATCCATCTTCATCTCTGAAGCTTTCTACCGTTTTGAAATTTTTACGGTATTGTTCCAGAACAGCGTCTATCTTTTGGTCTGCCTGGTATTGATTTATTTTGATAATGTAATACGGCACTATGATCGCCAGTGCAACTATCAGAAGAATAATCTTTGTTTTTTTGCTCAATTAAGTTCACCTTTTCTTACTGCACTTTACCTAATTTCTGTTTGAGCATATCTACAATAAAATGACTCAAAATAGGCATACCTTCAATATCATATATATTGTTACTAACATCATACTTTTGCAATCGTTTTTGATTGCATTTTATAATTGCAACCATTTTTGTTTGCGATTTAACTTTCTGCAAAATACATACAAATATTGAATCCTGTCTTTATCCCCTCACATCGGCACAATCTGCTCCCTCTTATACATTTCCCGAAAGGCCCGGGGTGTCATGTGATAGCGTTCTTTAAAGGTCCGGTGAAAATAGCTGGCGTTCTCATACCCCACCGCAGCGATCACATCGTTCACCGGCAGATCCGTATCGCACAGAAGCTGGATTGCTTTGCTCAGTCGTTTCCGAAGCAGAAGCTCCGTAAAATTGTAGCCTGTCTGGGCTTTGATCATCTTGCTTAAGGCATGCATAGGCTGATGCAGAAGCGAGCAAAGCTCTGTAAGACTGGCGGTACGGTAATGCTGCTCGATATAATTAAGCGATGACATCAAAAGCATATTGTCATAATGGTTCGGCACACGCATCTCGATGTACTGGGCCGAATCCACCAGATGCATAAACAGAAGGCCCATGGTGGTCTGGTTGATCAGGTCGTTTCGTTTCTCTCTGTTGATCAGGGAAACGATCATATTTTCCATCAGATTCTGGATCTGCAGGATACCTGCTACCTTAAAATGAAGATATTCCCCTTTATCCTGATTCTGCCGAAGAATATTTACCAGAAAATCCGCCATCACATTGTCTTTTCCGATCATTTTACTGGCTACGTCGAAAAATTCCGGCAGCACCATGAAATTGATGGCCAGATCGTCCTCCCCCGAAGGAAGAATCTCATGATGGGTATACTGGTTCAGGAACAGTATCTCGCCTGCCCGGACAACAACTTCTTTGTCTCCGATGATATTGACCACCTTCCCCTGACACACGTAGATCACTTCCACGTAGGTATGCCGATGGGATGGAAAATGCACAAAACGGGTATGTTTGCGCACAGCGATGAGCTGCCCCTGTTCCAGCATCTTGCGGCTGTCAATGGTAAACTCCTCACCCATAACATAGCGTTCTCTTTCAACCTGTGTCCGCCCTTCCAGGATCTTCTGTTCTTCCTCGGTGATTTCTTTCATCTGATCCAACAACTTCTGCTGCATATGTATTCTCCCAATCTTCGCTGATGATGATCTTTTCGTATCATTTTACTCATATGTATCTGTTCCGTACCTCCACAGATTCAATTCATCCCCATGAAAATCGGCTGGGCCGATGGGATGCTCATACCTGAATCATGTTCTTACGGCCCTCTCAGCAAGTGATTCGGCCTGTACCGAACAGCTATGCTCATACAAACTTATCCATTCTGTCTTATCTATACTATATCACTTCCTGCACACATTATCAGATTTTTTCAACAATCAATCTCACTTTTTATACAAATGACATAAGCCGTTTTTCAAAAAAAATACTGCCAGATCCGCAAAACTCGTTCACATTCTCGCAGATCTGGCAGTTTCTCATCATGATATTACTTTTCAAACATAAACAAGCTGAAATAAAGAACTCTGGTATTGCCGCACCAGCACTCCCAGCCCAGGGTTTCTGCCAGAGCAGTCACATCCAGGCAGTAAGCGGACAGGCATGAATATACCTTGTAATCCCGCGGGCATGGGTCTCCGATCATCTGCATGCACATTTTCTTGCACTGTTTGCAGGGACCGGCCATCATGGCATCAGACTCAATTCCCAACGCCTTGAATTCGTCAAGGACTTTAAAGGAAATGTCGTTGTGCTTTGCTTTTACTTCCTTTGTCTCCTCCGTATTCATCACGTCAGATACGTCCCAGGCTGTCTGCAGCACCAGAAGCCTTTTGTACTGCATAACCTTGGCCTTCATCTCTTCCGGTGTACCGCAGTAGGGCGGGCAGGAATAGTTCACGTCGTAGTTTCCACAGGTATCTTCCTCACAGAGACTGCGAAATTCCGGTCGAAACACCAGATCTTTTGTATCAACAAATCCACAATTGTACACACCGTCAATGCCGGCAATCGCTTCGAGAATCTTCATTTCATCCATTGTAATCTCCATTCTGCCGTCTTCATAAATGGCGACATAAACAGTTACTCTTATTTGTTGTATTAGTTGTCCTCTTCCTTCATAGTATAAACAGCACGCTTACGAGCCATCTCATCGGATGCCAAATATTCATCGTAGGTAGTGATCTTGTCGATCATCTGTCCGCCCGGCATAATCTCGATAATACGGTTTGCTGTGGTCTCCACCAACTGGTGGTCACGGCAGGCAAACAGCAGTACACCCGGGAATTTCTTCAGACCATTGTTCAGTGCAGTGATGGACTCCATATCCAGATGGTTGGTGGGCTCATCCAGGATCAGGATGTTCGCACCGGAGATCATCATCTTAGACAGCAGGCAACGTACCTTTTCACCACCGGAAAGTACACGGACACGTTTCACACCGTCCTCACCGGCAAACAGCATACGGCCCAGGAAACCACGAACATATGTCGCATCCTTGATCTCAGAGTACTGTGTCAGCCAGTCGGCGATGGTCAAATCGCTGTCGAATTCTTTGGTGCTGTCCTGCGGGAAATACGCCTGAGAAGTGGTTACACCCCATTTATAAGTACCTTCATCCGGCTCCATCTCACCGGTCAGGATCTGGAACAATACGGTCTTTGCACGCTCATTACCGCCCACGAAAGCCACTTTGTCCTCTCTTGTCAGCGTAAAGTTCAGATGATCCAGGATCAGCTCACCATCAATACTCTTAGTGAGATTCTCTACCATCAGAACGTCATTTCCGATCTCACGGTTGGGACGGAAATCAATATACGGATATTTACGGCTGGAGGGTTTGATTTCATCCAGCTGGATTTTTTCCAGAGCTCTCTTACGGGAGGTCGCCTGTTTGGATTTGGAGGCATTGGCCGCAAAACGGGAAATGAACTCCTGCAGTTCTTTGATCTTCTCTTCTTTCTTACGGTTAGCCTCTTTCATCTGTTTTACCAGCAGCTGACTGGACTCATACCAGAAGTCGTAGTTACCGGCATACAGCTGGATCTTACCGTAGTCTACGTCTGCGATCTGGGTGCAGACTTTATTCAGGAAATAGCGGTCATGAGAAACCACGATCACGGTATTTTCAAAGTTGATCAGGAATTCCTCCAGCCAGTTGATCGCATCCATATCCAGATGGTTGGTGGGCTCGTCGAGAAGCAGGATGTCCGGATTGCCAAACAGAGCCTGTGCCAGCAGGACTTTAACCTTCTCACTACCCTTTAAGTTTGCCATCAGCTCATAATGAAGCTCTGTGGGGATACCAAGACCATTAAGGAGCGTCTCTGCATCTGCCTCTGCTTCCCAACCGTTCATCTCAGCAAACTCGCCTTCAAGCTCACTGGCACGGATACCATCCTCGTCGGAGAAGTCTTCCTTCATATAAATAGCTTCTTTTTCTTTCATGATATCGTACAGTCTCTGGTTACCCATGATAACGGTATCCAGAACAGTAAACGCATCATACTGAAAATGATCCTGTTTCAGGAAAGAAAGTCTCTGTCCCGGTGTGATGGTCACGTCACCGTTTGTGGTCTCCAGCTCTCCGGAAAGGATCTTTAAGAAAGTAGATTTACCGGCACCGTTGGCACCGATGATACCGTAGCAGTTGCCTTCGATAAATTTGATATTTACGTCTTCAAAAAGGGCTTTTTTACCCAGTCTGAGTGTCACATTGTTTGCTGAAATCATATATGTGTTATTCCTCCTGTACTATATGCCTGTCTATAGCCCATGGGGCATGTATATTTCCTTATCCCTTGTCCTCAACGCAGCGACAGAATGCAGCCTTTTTTTGACCATGGGTATCCGGTTTCTTCATCCATTGTACCCGAAAATGCCTGAAATGCAAGGAAAACTTGCATTTTCCCTACATTAATGGCGCAAATATTTTAAGGAAAAAGCCAAGAAGCTTATGTTTCAAACTGATGCTGCGGATATATTCCGGTGTAACCTGGACACATTTGAGCAAAGTATCCTCAAAATCCTCCTTAATCCCGGCAATCTCCTCTGCCTTATACATCAGCACCGCATTTTCAAAATGCAGGTACAGACTGCGGTAATCCATGTTGATGGTGCCCACCACCGCTGTATTGTCATCACTGACAAATACCTTTGCATGCACAAAGCCCGGCAGATATTCATAAATCTCCACACCTTCGCTGGTCAGATACCGGTAATGAGTTCTTGCCAGAGCAAAAGCATAATTTTTGTCCGGAATATGAGGCAGAATGATCCTGACCCTTACGCCTCTTCGCACCGCATCACAGAGGGCTGTGATCATATCGTGCTCCAGGATCAGATACGGCGTCATAATGTCAACGTATCCGGTAGCCCTTTGCAGGATATTCATATAGACGAATTTGCCCACCGGTTCTCCATCCAGAGGACTGTCCGCATAGGGGATCACATACCCCGGATACACATTCTCCGGTTTACGCGGAAGGATTTCCAGATAATCCTCATAATTATTTTCGTATCCCTCCAGATCCCACAGCTGCAGAAACATCTGCGTCAGGCTCTTTACGGCGTCTCCCTTCACCATAATGGCCGTATCTTTCCAGTGACCAAAACGCTCTTTTTTGTTGATATATTCATCTGCCAGATTGGTTCCTCCGGTAAAGGCTGTCTCACCATCGATCACCAGGATCTTGCGATGATCTCTGTTGTTCTGATACGTAGTCAGCGCCGGTTTGATCGGAGAAAAGACTTTGCATTTGATGCCGGCAGCCTGCATTTTCTTCGGATAGTCATGGGAAAGTGAGGCAAACTGTAAGGTACCATCGTACATCAGACGTACTTCTACACCCTCATTTGCCTTATCCTTCAGCACCTCCAGCACCTGATCCCATACTTCACCATGCTCAATGATAAAGAATTCCAGAAAAATAAACTTTCTGGCTTTTTTCATTTCCTCAATTATCGCCGGAAACCAGTCATCACCCAGAGGATAATAGGTCAATCCATTGTTTCTGTATGGCGGGAAACCGGCTTTTCTAAGATAACCGGCCATACCTGCCATATGAATATCTGCTTCACGGATCTCCTCCAACACTTCTTCATTTGGCGGTGTGATGCTTCGCATTCTCTCTGTCTGCTCCACAACTTTCTTGTTGAGGATACGTGTACCTGGCTGAAGATCCACAAACAAATACAAAAGTCCGCCAAACACAGGAAACGCCAGTATCAAAACCACCCATGGCATTCTCATTTCCGGTGTACCCGGACGATTAAATATGCTCATAACAATAAGCATTGCTATGATCATATAACCGGCATACGCGTACAACACATACTTAAACAGAAACAGGCTCGTCATAACCAGTACAGCAATCTGAACCATGATCAACAGCAAAATAACAGCCGTACGGCCAAATACCAGTTTGACTACACCCTTTTTACCTTTTCTGGCTTTATCCTGTACCGTTTCCGTAAACTTTTTTTCTATATTTTCTTCCACGGGTCACCTCTCATTTTCCACTCATGTTTTATGCAGACCATGACTATAGATTCGCCTGGCTGCACAATATTGTCCCCTTCTCTTAAAATATAAAATCCCCCATTTTTATCACTCTAAGAT
>CALZOU010000123.1 GCA_945827805.1 uncultured Lachnospiraceae bacterium | reverse complement strand
TACACAAGGAGTATCGTCGGCAGCGTCAGATGTGTATAAGAGACAGGCCCCAATGGAGGACAGTGACTGCAAGAAATAAGGGGCGCAGCCGTCCGGCATACAGGGTGAGGAACAGAAGGAGTGTGCCTGCGGAAAGATGGAACAGCAGATCCGAGGGATCAAAAGGAAGATTTCCGGAATACCGAAAAAAATAATCGGCCCTGGTCAAAACGCTGCACATCTGAAACAGGACGGCCAGTGCGAGCACGGGAAGCTGCAGGGAAAAATGCCCGGCGAAGGCTTTCCAGAGGAACGCAGCCAGAAGGAACAGCTCCAGTGCGAACAAAAGGGCGGCCGGAAGCATGGTTTTTGACGAAGAGGCAATCAGGCCGCTTTCATAGGCATAGCCGCAGTACAGCGTTACCCCGCTGGGCCAGACTGTCCCGGCATCCGTCAGGGTTTCCGAGACAACCGGACTGGACTGGGCGATGGTCAGGGTCTTTCCCACATAATCCGGCGGGAGGGAGATCGTAATGGGTTCCATCCGGTCGTACTCCAGCATGGGAAGGTTCAGGTATCCGATCCGGTTATCCAGATCCTGGCAATCGGTATAGATCAGGGTATCATCCAGAAAAACGCTGACTGTCCGGTTGACGGCTTCGATCTTCAGCATGGGGCTCTGTGCTTCTTCTGCCAGAATGCGGGAATAATAAAAGGTCTGTCCCGGATAAGAAAGACCCAGATAGCCTCCAAACCCATTGGAAGTAAGCTCTGTTTCCGCGCCTTTTTCATTCGTATAGAATTTCCAGCCGTCCCCGCCTTCCCATTCCTGTCCGTCTTCGGGATACTGAAAAAGAGGATAAGTGACATCCTCCATGGGCCTGGTATAAGAAAAAACAGCCAGAACAGACGGTATGCAGAGAAAAATAGATATCAGCAGTGCAGGAACTGTTTTCGGGAGCTGTTTCATGGTGATTCCCCTTTCTTTTCTGTGTTATATCAACATAAGTGTAACAGTACCTTTTTTGCCCTGTCAATGGACATGTTGGGTTATTTTTGTCACATTTATGCCCAGTTACGCAGAGCTACTGGTATTCATATGACTTTTTTGCTAAAGTGTAAGAGATATATTATGCTCTGGGAAAAGCAGGCAAGGAGGAATTTACCGAATGAGCAATAAAAAAAATGACAAAAACCGTTAGGGAGTGACTCTTTCCAAAGGGACGCTGATCATACTGCTGGCCGTTGTAATTCTGCTGGTGACAGGCGGCATTGTTCTGGGCATGAACTGGAACCGCTGGTTTGGCCCGGATACAGCGGAAACAGCGCAGTTTTCCCCGGACATCGACCCTGATGCAGGTGACTGGAGCGGCAGTGAGCTTCCGGAGAAAAACGAGGAGGAAGCTGTGGGAATCAAGATTCCCGGTTACCCGTCCATCAGCCTTCCGGCAGACAAAAAGGATGTCTCGATCTCTCTGTTAAACCCGGAAGGAAACCCCTGTTACTTTACTTTTGAACTGGTCTTAAAAGATACCGATGAAGTGCTGTACACTTCAAAGATGGTGCCGCCGGGCCAGATGATCTCGGATATTACGTTATCGCGGGCTTTGTCCGCAGGGGAATATCAAGCGACCATACGGATCACCACTGCCTCTCTGGAGGACGGAAGCGCCATGAACGGTGCCAATGTGGAGACCGTATTGATCGTACAGTAAAATTGGAGGTGAAACTGAGCATGAAGAAAAGAAAATGGCTGTCCCTGTTTCTCAGCATAGCTTTGACAGCGACACTGCTTCCTGCTTCTGCACTGGCAGAAGACGATTATTCGGGAGAGCTTTTTTCGGATGGACTTTTTTCAGACGGGCTTTATTCGGAAGAGGGTTCTGTAGAAGAGTTTTTTTCAGACGAGCTTTTTCTGGAAGGCGAGCCGGGGGCGAAAAGCGGTGTCGATGCGGTACAAGATCTGATCGATGCCCTGCCGGATGCGGGTGACATCACAGCGGATAACGCTGAGGAAGTGGGCGCGAAGCTGGACGAGATCGACGAGGCCAAGTCTGCCCTGACGGATGACGAGCTGGACGCTCTGGATTTCACAAAATATGATGCGGCCATTGCCGCACTGAACGAGCTGGCCGGACAGGCAGGCGCGGCGAAGCCGGTGCCGCTTGGTACGATAAGTGTCGCTTATCGGGATTGCGACAGCAACGGACAAAACTGGGAAACCAGGACCTGTGCCGACGCCACGGTGGTGGAACCTGACACCATAACATGGTCAACCGGCTGGTATGTGGTCAGTAGCGATGTAAGCTTCAATAAACGGATAATTGTCAACGGCAATGTCAGGCTGATTTTGAAAGACGGCTGTACTCTCACGGCTGATAAATACGGTATTCAGGTTGATAAAGGCAAAAGCCTGACCATCTACGGTCAGGCGGGCGGCACTGGTCGGTTAATCAGTGTGAGCTGTGATTACGATGCCGGTATTGGCGGCACAAAAAACGGTGCTTGCGGTACAGTGATTATCAACGGCGGCATTATTACTGCCTCTGGTTCTCATAATTCAGCAGGCATCGGCAGCTCTGGAAATGACGCTGGCAACTATTATGGCGGTAATATCACCATTAACGGCGGCAATGTCACTGCCAACGGCGGCGGTAGCGCTGCAGGCATCGGCGGCGGTGCTGGTCGTGATGCAGGTGTTATTACCATCAACGGTGGTACCGTTGTAGCCAAAGGGAGCGGCGGTGCTGCGGGTATCGGTGGCGGTGCTTACGAAGGTAGTTTTAAACAAAAAGCGGGTTCCGGCGGCTTAATCATCATCAACGGAGGCTCTGTCAATGAAGGTTATTCGGGCACCGAATACAGTATTGGCGGCGGCCAGGGCGGCACCAGCGGCATTGTGTTCAATCGGAGCAGCACTGCCATCATCAGCGCCAGCCAGACCATGCCCATTTCTTTTACCATAGAAGAAGGACGCACACTGGTCATTGAGGAAGGCGTTACCTTTACCATCCCCTCCAACGTCACTGGTACCATCAATGGCACGCTGGATGTACAGGGTGGACTGGTTGTGAGGGGTAATTTAACCGGAAGCGGAGCAACCTACGTTGACGGTACTCTCAGCGGCAGCGGGAGAATCTCTGGCAATATATATTACTCTCTGACACTGACGGACTGCACCAGCCCGGATACCGTTACCTACAATGCCAAAATCTACGCCGAATCGGGGGCAACCATCACCCTGACCGGCACCAATGTCTCCGTGGGTCAGGCAGTGTCCGGCTGGACGATCTCGGATACCGGTGTGACCGTTGAAAACAACGCGTTCACCATGCCTGCCAAGGCACTGACCGTCAGTGTGAGCGGATATGTCAACGCACCCACCTATACGGTCACCATCCCGGCGACGGAAGAGCTGGGCGGCACGGCCACCGTCAGCGCCAGCGGCGTGAATGTGGTCTCCGGCAGCTGCCTTGTGGTGACACTCTCCGGCACCAGCGGTACGGGCAACAATTTCAAGCTGACCACTGCCGAGGGCGCGGAGCTGAGCTACACAATTACCCGTGCTGAGCAGGAGAGCGGAGGAATAGAGATATCCGGCGGAAGTGTCTCGGCAAGCGGAAGTAATACATCTGTCACTGTGGGCAGCACAGTGCTGACCGTTGCAGGCGGCACGGCAGACAGCAGCGGCAGCACGACACTGACCTTTAGCGCCCCGACCACAGCTGTCCGGTATTCCGGCGATTATAAAGGAACCGTTACCTTTACGGTTTCCATTGAGGATGGAGGTGACACATGAGGAAATCGGCGACCATCTCTGCTGAGAACGTGATCGTGGAAAAAGGCAGGCCGGTATTTCGGTACTGTGAATTTACCGTTTCTGTGGAAACGGCATTGGATCCCTGATTATGCCGCAAGGCTCAAGATAAAACATGTATTATGAAGGAGGAGCAATCTCATGAAGAAATTATTTACTTTTATTCCGGCGTTGGCTATCGCACTTTCCCTGTATGTAACGGCTTTTGCGGCAGCAAATGATACCAGCATAACCCCGGGCTCTGAAAATAAAACCGGCAGTACCAGTGTCACCTATACGGTTCAGCCGGCTTACACCGTTACGATTCCGGCTACTGTGACGCTTGGAAATTCTGTAACGGTATCGGCAGAGGATGTTAAGGTCAACAAGGGCAGCTATGTAGCCGTGAAGCTCACCGGCACCAGTGAAATGAACAACTCGTTTAAGGTCAAAACGGATGTGGGGGCAGAACTGGTTTATACCGTGAAAAATGGCGAGGAAAACGTTAATATCGGTGATACGGTTCTCGCTGTCAATCCCTATGATGCGGACAATGGAAATGCGACGCTGTCGTTTTCTGCGCCGGCCTCTGTCACCTACGCAGGTACCTACAAAGGTACGGTGACTTTTACGGTTTCTGTTGATACAGTTCCCATGCCTAAATGAAGATAGAAACAATTTTTTGTTAGGAGAAGATAACCCATGAAAAAAATAATTACGTTTGTTCTTTCGATGACTGCGGCGCTTTCTCTGTCTCTTACAGCCTTTGCGGCTGCAGAGTCTGATCCCGCCAATACATTTGGCCCCAGTGATACAACAGGCAAGGAAACCACAGTCAATTTCAATGTTGACCCCACCTACACGGTGACCATTCCGGCAAAAGTGACACTGGCAAAGGATGCTTCCGACGGCAATTACAGGCAGGATGCAGTGATTAAGGCTGAGAATGTCCGGCTGCTGGAGAATAAAATGGTCAAGGTTACCCTTGCCGGTGATTTCAAGCTGACTACCGGAGAGAATGGCACTTCTTATGAACTGCCCTACACGGTTAAAGTCGGGGATTCCGATACAGCCATCATAACAGGTGGTATCGTTGCCACCTTTGGTACCAGTACCACTGACCAGACCAGCACCCTGCATTTTGCGGCGGATAACCCCACCTACGCAGGAGAATATACAGACACCGTGACCTTTACGATCTCGGTTGAATGATCCAGGAGGAATGAACGATGAAAAAATTGACAGCAATAGTGTCAGCTTTTGTACTGACGCTCACCCTTTCCGCCACTGCATTTGCAGCGGGAATCAATCAGGACAGTGATCCAAAGACCTCTGATGTGGAGGTGAAGACCAGTATTTCACCTACCTATACAGTTACGATTCCTGCCAATACGACTGTGACATTCAACAGGCTTTCTACCTCTTTCGGCTCCGTGAAGCTGGATGCCGCACAAATCAATCCGGGCTATGCCGTCAAAGTTGAGCTGAATGCCAGCGGCAAGCTGAAAAATCAGGCAGATAAGAATAAGACGATCGCCTATACGATAAATGACAAAAACGGGAAGGCTTTTACTGCTCAGCAGTATACCGCTGCGGGACAGGAAACCCCTTTGACCATTGATATCACGCAGGCCGCATGGAATGCCGCATTTGCGGGCAGCTACAGCGACACCATAACCTTCACGGTTTCTTATGTCAATACATCTGCTTCATAACAGCAAAAGGAGACAGAGTGAAAAACGGAGGTGAACGTGATTGAAAAGAATAACGACCCTGCTTCTGTCCCTGTTGTTATTATTTTCCATGGGCATAACAGTCTTTGCGGGAGATGCAACCATTTCTACGGCAGTACCGGGCAGTCACACGATCGTGGTGAATGCGGATGGTGCAGAAGTGCTGTTAGACGGCGTGCCCGGAACTCTTTTTACGGTGGAGCGGCTTTCCTGCCCAACGTTTTTGATTCGTTCAGAAAGCGGTAAGGATATCACACGGATTCTGTTAAACGGCGAGGATATCACCAGCCGGGTTAAAGAAGGGTACTACATCCTGGAACCGGTCTATGAGGATAAGACTCTTACCGTCATAACAAAAGACGCAGGCACAGCCCAGAATAAAACCTACATTGTACAGGGCACGGTCAGCAGAAACGGAAAGCCGGTTCAGAATATCACCCTGGAGCTTCGCAGTACATTAAAGACGGATGTGACCGATAAGGACGGAAAATTTTCTTTTGATGACGTGGAGTGCGGCAGTCATTCTCTGACGGCTGTTGAAAATGGAAAAACAGTCGGCTATGTGGAGTTTGTGCTGACAGAGAGCGATAATGTGAATCTGTCTGTCTCAAATGATACCTATACTGTGGCTGCAGATCGTGATGAGATCGGGATTAACCTGATGCTGAATCTGGGAGATGGCGGTACGATGAGTATTGAAAATGTAACAGCCGTGCAGGATGATCAAAATTCGAATAACGAAAATCAGGAAAGCACGGAAAGCTCTGTTACCCCAACGAGCGCTGCAAATTCTGTTTATCCTGCCTACTCTGCCGGTTCGACCAGCACGTCCGGTACGTCCTATACGTCCGGTCCGCCCACGGGCGATCATACAAATGTGATGTCCTGGATAGTGCTGATGTTCTTATCCGTTGTGGGAATGATGGCAGTAATGGGTTATCATAAAAGGAACTGTAAAAAATAAAATAGGGATGGGATCCTCACTCTATAACTGATTCGTCAGCTATGGAGTGAGGATCCTTCTTTTTTTGGAAGGCCGGATCTCCCCATGATTGTATGAATTTAAAGCGCAACAAAGTTGTATAGTTGCGCAAATGCAAGGATTAGATTGTGCATTATGACTAAAATTAAAACGAAATAATTATCTATAATGTGAGATTGACAATGGTACCTATTCGATATATACTAAAAATGTGAACAA
>CALZOU010000122.1 GCA_945827805.1 uncultured Lachnospiraceae bacterium | reverse complement strand
ATTTGTGATGCAAAAATTTATACCTTATCCGCTACCTCTTTGTTTCAAACTTCACTTCTTCAAACCGATTGTCTTCAGTCAGTACACTGATCATATGCAGTGTTTCCCGTACATGCCGGATCGGCCTGGGTTCCGGCTGATACTCTCCGTTTTTTCTCATCTGTACAAAATAATCCGCAACAATCCGGAAATCGCTTTCAAACATATCCAGTTGTTTATCGTTAAGATAGGCAATTTCAAAAAGATTGATCTGATAGTCGCTCACATATGTTTTGAAGCCCTCCGGAATCTGCAGACGGTTTCTAAGCTCTGCTGAATACGACCAGTGTCTGTCATACCCGAAATACAGTACCAGCGTGACAACCGGATATCTCTCTTTCTGTCCGCCTTTTAACAGCTGCGCTCTGTACTCTGCACCATCATATTCAAGGATTCGCAGCGCCATATCCGGGTGCCCTCTCTTCAAGCAATATTATTGCTATTACAATACTTTTAAAATGTCAACTATATACCCCATGTTTTTTCATCTGAAGATCCGCTCCTTTTCTCCTTTCTGTCGATGATTCCATTATGTCTTCCATTTCTTATCAGATTCTGAAAGAAAACTTAATGAATATGAAGAGTTATCCCTAAGATACGTTTTGAATATATATTCAAAAATATAGAAGCGCTCTGATATTCAAGCGCTTCTATCCCCCTCTGTCGCTATTTTAATTTTGCTGTCAACACATCTATCTGCTCGTGATATTTCCTGAGACACTTGTCCCAGCTGTCATATTCCGCATCTCCCCGATGATCCGGCAGATCATACGTCTCTTTGAGATATCCGCCCAGATAAGAGGTCACTTTCTGTGCTCCGAAATAATTGAGATGATCCCCTTTATCCTTCGTATCCGTCTGCCAGTCCACGTCCAGCTCCTTTTCCTTCAGATTCAGATCTATATAAGGGACACCCCATTCTTCTGCCATGGCAGCAATAGTATTATGCTTTTTCATATTCCAGTTTTGCCTGCTGGGCGTACTGAGAAGCATAAACTGAATCTGGTTTTCCTCACACTTCTTTTTGATGGCCTCCATGTACCACGCATTTTTTTGAGGCATATCCTTAAACTTATCGGAGGCCTTCATATGATTTTTATGAGATGCCGCATTTGTATCCAGATTCAGTCGGAAGCCTTTCATCTCACTGGTCCAGTTAAAATCCCTGGGGCCAAATAGTTCAGACAGTTTCATCCATTTCCACCGATCATGATACCGAAAAACCGCCAGATACTCTCCTGCCTTATTGTAAGCGATTTCCCCTAAGGAAAATTGTCTAAATGCTGCGTTTACCTCCAGAACTACAAGCTTTGGATGCTGATTTTCAAGAGCCGTATTCAAAAGTTCCAGCGTATCAAACAAAAGCTGCCCGCCCGTACTGCAGTCATATGAAGTAAACCCCTGTTCCTCCCACATCTGCATGGGTGATATTGACGAATATACTTCACTGTCGCCCAGAAACACCACATCGACAGTATTCTTTTTTTCCGCAATAATACCTTTGGCATCCCGATAAATAAAACCTGAATGTTCGCCATTTCCTTTTGGGGCTACAATATAGGAAACTGCCAGGAGACACAGCAGGAGACCTGTAAAAAAAGCAGTACATCGTATACATATTTCTTTTCGTGTCAAAATTCTTTATTCTCCTTAAAATCCTGCATAAATCGGATCGATGGGCAGATAACCGTTTCCATAAGCGCCAAACACCACCACGAACAAAACTGCGCTATAGTAGATCATCCAGCGCACCGGTGTTTTTCTCCCCGCGATATAATCTCTGATTTTTATCCCCCGTTCCTGCAGAATACTCACAGCAAGTACCAGGAATAAGGCAACGCCAGTAATCAAAAAATCATGCCGGTCGATCCCCAGCGTAAACAGAGTACCATTTTTTACAGAGCCGAGAGTAAAAGATGTTAACATCGTTTTCAGCATCTGTACTCCCTGATGCAGGCTGGATGCCCTGAAGATCACCTCACCCATACCCACAAGAAATGCCGTCCTCAGCATCTGGAAAATCCGCCAGGGAACACTGTCTCTGTTTAGTCCGATCTTTTCTGCTGCCCATGCAACGGGAGGTTCCACAAAGTTTCCCAGAACGATCAGCATAAAGTGAAACATTCCAAAACCTATATAATTCCATCCTGCACCATGCCACAGACCATTCAATGACCACACACAAAAGAGTGCCACTGTACCGGCCAGCAATGGGCTGTAATAACTGCCCAAAGATTTACGGGTGTTTTTGGTCAGTTTTTTCATCGGTCCTGCCATGGAGACGGGATAAAAAATATAGTCCTTAAACCATGTACCCAGAGTAATATGCCACCGCCGCCAGAATTCGGAAATCGTACGGGAAAAGAAAGGCCGTTCAAAATTTTCTTGCATCTTAATACCAAAGATCTGTGCCGTACCGATGACGACATCCATGGTACCGGAAAACTCCATATACTCCTGACACGTAAACGCAAAAAGAGCCACAAACATCAGCCCGCCGTCGTAGGCCGTCCCGGAGTCGAACAGTTCCTGTACCAGTGGATTCAGCCTGTCTGCAATTACCACCTTTTTGATCATGCCGTAGAGGATCCTCTGTACACCATAGGTCAGCTGATGGTAGGTTATTTTTCCTCCGGCTGACAGCTGTTCTGCCATATCTCTATAGCGGCAGATGGGGCCTTCCATAAGGCCGGGGAAAAAGCTCATATACAGCGCCAGACGGGATAACTTTGGCTCAGCCTTCGTCACACCACGATACACATCTGTCAGATAAGAAAATGCCTGCAGTGTGTAAAAAGAAATACCGATGGGCATGACAAACTGGGGCACTTTGATCAGCGGTTCTATTTGCTGCCATTTCAGCAGCTGATTCATATTCTCCACAAAAAAGCCACTGTATTTGATGGTCAGGAGAATCCCCAGCTGCAGAAATATACCCAGAGCCAGCCATCGCCGCTGCTTTTTCTGACACAGCTGACGTATGGCCTTTTTCTCATCTCTGGGCGCCGTCTTTAACAGAGCGTCTCTTTTTTCTCCCTCTCTGTCCAGTCTTTTTCCTATAGAGTATATAGATACTGTGGTAAACAGCAAAAACACCAGAAGCGTTCCACTGATCAGCCAGAAAAACAGGTAACTGGCCGCAAGCAGTACATAAGGCCGCTTTTTCTCCGGCATCAGCTGATATACAACAATAACCGCCGGCAAAAACAGGAACAGAAAAGGAAATGAGCAGTAAGAGGTCATTTATTCTTCCTCTTGCAATCGGCAGATCATGTTCCACATGGCCTGAGCGGAATTGAAATTATCCGGCACGATCTCTACGGTAGGGATCGTAATATCAAACACATCCTCGATTTCTGCCACCAGAGACAAAATCTCCAGGGAATTTAAGATTTTCCCATCGATCAGGTCTGTGCAGTGTTCAAAATCCACTCCCGGTTCAAACTCCTGTAAAATGTCCATCAATTCTTCCATAGTCTATTCTCCTTTTCTTTTGTATATATGTATCTGTTCGGTACTATCCTGAAAATCACGTTAATATCAGCTCATCCACCGCAATTCGCGGACGAAGATTTTTAAGTTCCCCCTCTGTCTTAAGAGCAAATACCGCAGGGAGCTCCCTGCTGAGAAACAGTGCCATACCTTCCGACATACTGTAAGCGCCTGTGCGCTCAAAGAGCAGCACATCTCCGATCTTTACTTCCGACAGCGGATATTGCTTAACCAGAATATCGTTGGCCGTACACAGTGAACCGCAGATCGTCCATTCTTCTTTTTTCTGTGTTTTTTCTTCCTGCCATTTTTGCAGAAATGGTTTTTTCATGGCCATCATCTGACCAAAATACACCAGCTGGTGAATTCCCCCATCTACAATGGCATACTTCTGTCCTTTGTTGATTTTTACATCCACTACCCGGGTAATATAGGTACCGCAGGATGCCGCAATGCTTCGGCCAAGTTCTAATACCACATCCGTAACATCGCAAAGTCTCTGCATTTCCTCAGCAATATCCTGAAGATATGTATCCTCGTCAAAAGCTTCTTCCTGAAAATACGGAACATAAAAGCCGCCGCCATATTCTATTTCCCGAACAGTAAATCCCTCCTGCTCTTTCAGCTCCATACACAGCCTGCCAAGAAATTCCAGTTCCTTATTTACGCGCCGGGCCGTATGTTTCTGGGTACCGGAAAAATACTGGATACCACAGATCTCGATCTCTTTGTATAGCTCCCGGTCACGGATCACGGACCGAAGTTCAGCCTCATCCATACCAAACTGATTGCCGCTGGTCAGTCGAAGCAGTACCGGCAGACGTTTCCCTGTATCCCTGCCCGCCTTAAACAGCAGTGCCAGCTGTTCCATGGATTCCACGGTGTAACGCCCGATATCCGGATGCGTCCGCACCAGCCAGTCCATGTATTCCGGTGTCTTATACACCCCGGAAACCACCAGTTTTTCCGGTGCAATCCCTGCCTTCAGACAGATATTGACCTCACCCGGAGAGCATACTTCCACACGTTCTGCCTGTGCCCCTGCCCAGTCTGCAATGAACGGATTTGCCTTTACGGCATAACAGAGCTTTACCTGTGTTGGCAGCATGGTTTTCAAAAAGTCAATGCGCTGTCTCAGTACGGCTTCTTCAAACACATAACAGGGTGTCATCTGTTTTCTCAGCAGTTCCTCTATCGTATTATGATTTAGCATGTTTATCTCCCCTTTTTATCTCTGCCAGCAACGCCTTCCGGTCTGCCTTTCCGTTTTTTGTCAGCTGAAAACTTTCTTTTTGCACCAGCCTCTCCGGAATCATAAAAACCGGAAGCGTGGCCGACAAGTTTTGATGCAGTGTCTTTTTGTCAATATTTCCGGCATAAAACCCGTACAGACGGCTTTTTTCTTCATCAAACACACAGACGCATCTCTCCACACCATCCATTTTTTCCATGGTGCCCTCGATCTCCTCCAGCTCAATTCGATGTCCCCGGTATTTGATCTGAAAATCCTTCCGGCCGCAGAAATACAATTCTCCCCTCTCATCGTACTTCGCGAGATCTCCGGTTTTGTATACCGGATCCAGATACAGACTATGCAGCGGATTCTGCACAAAAGCCCTGCCGGTCTGTTCAACATTGTCATAATATCCCAACGCCAGTGCCGTACCACGAACACAGATCTCCCCGATCCTGTCTGCCTCTGTTACCAGACCGCCTTCATCATCTACCAGAAATACCTGTTCGTTATCAAAGGGCGTCCCGATAGGTATTCCCTGCTCATATGCCCGGTTTCTGTCGATCACATGGTATGTACAGTTGCAGGTAATCTCCGTAGGTCCGTACAGATTGACAAACATAGCCTCCGGCAGGTGCTCCATCCAGTCCTTCAGCTGTTTTTTCGGCATCACTTCCCCGCTGAACATCACCTTTCTCACCGTGCCCGGGCAGCGATAATCGAGGCCGTGAAACATACTGACAAGACACAATGCCGATACTGCCCAGATCATGGTAGTGATCTCATGTTCACACAGATAATCCAGAAGCTCTGCCGGACGGGAAAACAGTTCTCTTGGCACGATTACCAGCTCAGCCCCTGTTTTCATGGCAGAATATATGTCTTTTACGGATACATCAAAATCAAACGGTGCCTGATTTGCGATACACTCACGACTGTCCAGAGAAAAGGTATGTGAAAAAACATCGATAAAATCAAGAACGGAACGGTGACTGACCACCACCCCCTTTGGTTTTCCTGTAGAACCGGAGGTGAAATTGACATACAACGGATCCGCATCCACCTGTTGTCTTCGCACCTCTTCCAGATACGCTGTATCTTCACGATTTTGCATCAATTGCTCTATGCAAAAACAGGGGATCCCGGAAAAATGTGTTTTTGCCACTTCCATATGTTCACGGTCCGTCAGAATCACGGATGGGTTCAAAATCGCTGCCACCACGCCAAGTCTGCTCACCGGCAGTTCCGGATCAAAATAAGAATAAAAACCGCCGGCATACACAATACCGAAAAAAGAAAGCAGCGCATCCTTTCCCTTGGGCATGAACACTGCCGCTGCCTGCCGGGGTTTTACATCCTGCGCCAGCGCGGAAGCTATGCTCCGGCTCTTATTGTATACATCACGAAAAGTGTATGTTCCTCCTTCGTCTGTCACACCAGGTTTGTCCGGCCACAAGGCAGCGCTGTTCTCCAGATATTCCAGAACATTTTTCATACAGTTTTCCTCACTTTCTGTATTGTTCTCTGGCAGAATACCATATTTTTTTGCGGAATATCTTTCCTTTAAGAATTCTTAAAACATCTTCACCTTTTCTTCATGCGAATCGGTATGCCTATCCGCAAAACATGAAAACGCAGTTTCCGGATGTGCTCTCTCATCCGAAAACTGCGTTTTTAGCAAGGTATTCTTTTCCCGCAATTCATTATTCAATCATCTTTTTTATAGATTCCTCTGACATTTCCGCAACTCTGGCAATCTGTTCTATGGAATAGCCGTTTTTTTGCATCCGAAGTATCATTTGTTTTATGCCTTGTGTTATGCCTTGTTTCATGCCCTGCTCTAATTCCCTTTGTTCTCCACGTTTTTCAATTCAATCCAATACTTCACACATCATACGCATTCCTTCTTGCTCTTCATTGATTACATTATCCTACGATCCCTTTTACAGATTTCTCTGACATTTCCGCGACTCTGGAAATCTGCTTTATGGAGTAGCCGTTT
>CALZOU010000121.1 GCA_945827805.1 uncultured Lachnospiraceae bacterium | reverse complement strand
TACACAAGGAGTATCGTCGGCAGCGTCAGATGTGTATAAGAGACAGCATATACCACAGGGTAGTTTTGAGTGATGTTTTTCACTAGTTCCAACGCCGGTGTAAAAGGTGTATCCGTTTTTCCAACCAGCATATCTCCACCTACACAGACTATATCAGGGGAAATACCGGCCAGTTTTTCAAGGATCTGCTCAGAAACCCTCTCTTTTCCATTATGAAAATCTGTCAGAAAAGCCAATGTGACCGTTGCGGCAGGCAGAGACAGCTTGTGCACTGTCTGCTGATATGTTTTTACACAAAGTTTCTGCATGCTTCTTATTCCTTTACTTTGTCTTATTTCCCGGTATTCCGTCATAAACAGGAGTATATGATTTTCGAATCGTATCTGTGAAGATACTGAACAGATACGAGTATACAATACTCCATTTAATAATTCAAGAAAGAATACATGGCTCAGTAATATGATGCGGATGCTTCTGTCCGGAAAAACAGTCTGTGCATCGCATCGTCAATACAGTCTTTCCAGGTCTTTTTCAACACATCATCCGTCAATAGCAGCTGATTTTCACCGATAACTGTTCCTTCATATGTATAGGTATGTTTTCCGACACAGGTTCCCTTTTTCATCGGTGCGCTCAGATTATCCATAAATACTGTTGTCTTTTCTATTTTCCCAAAATCTCTGTTTTTCGTATCCAGCCACACAAAATTCGCTGCAGGCGCAGCATAATACTCATTTCCCCTGGAACCTTTAATCTCCGGGCAGAGAATCTGATCAGCAGGATCCGTATATACTTTGCAAATACCAAATCCATAGTTTAAAAGTGTGGCAGCATCCGCAAACCGGCTTTTGGATGTTTCTCCCCCAAGGATCACGGCGATCAGCATCAGATCATTACGGCTGGCTACTTCACTGACACAAAATCCTGCCCGACTGGTGCTGCCCGTTTTCAGTCCCAGACAACCGTTAAAGCTTCTCAGCATTTTATTTGTATTTGTCAGAGTAAACGTAGATTCTCCCCTGGCAGTGCGGTGAACGATATCCTCCATCCAGATCGTTGAATACTCAAAAAGCTCCGGAAACCTCTGGGCCAGTTCCCGGGATACCACTGCAATATCTCTGGCGCACATATAATGATTTTCGTCATCTGTAAGACCACAGCAGTCCACAAAATGGGTATGTGCAAGAGAAAGCTCGGCCGCCCGCTGATTCATGCGCTGAACAAAAGCTTCCTCACTGCCCGCAATATGCTCCGCCATGGCCACAGAGGCATCGTTTCCCGAAGCAATAACAATACACTTGATCAGCGTCTCTACCGTCTGCTGTTCGCCTTCTTCAAGAAATACCTGAGATCCTCCCATGCTTTTAGCATGGGCACTGACCGTCACAATATCTTCCAGATGCAGATTATTTTTTTCCATCTCTTCATAGATCAGAAGAAGAGTCATCAGTTTTGTAACGCTGGCAGGCGTTCTCTGTTCGTCTGCCGCTTTTTCATACAGTATTTCCCCTGTAGAAGTTTCCATCAGAACAGCGCAGGGAGCCTGCACTGAAACCGCCTCGTCTTCCTTTGACTGTTCCAGAGGGGCATTTTCTTCGGCATGCACTCCAACTGCCCGGATAATTGTCAACAGTATCCCAATGATCATGCTGACGCAACGTGTTACAAATACCTTTCTCACGCTCTGACCAAAGCTCTTTTTCACAATATATCCCGTCCCTGCGATAAATATACCGTACAAAGCTGATTTTTGATGAAAAGACATTACATGCGCAAAAAAAGAAAGGTATACAGGATACCTTTCTTTTAAGCGCACATTAATTATATTTACGTTTTCTGGCAGCTTCGGATTTCTTTTTACGACGAACACTCGGTTTCTCGTAATGTTCTCTTTTACGAATCTCCTGCTGAATACCAGCCTTTGCGCAACTTCTCTTGAATCTGCGTAAAGCGCTGTCCAGAGTCTCGTTTTCTTTTACGATAACGTTTGACATAAGATCACACCTAACCTCCCTCCAGCTGTAAATTGTGCATAATACAACTGTTTGGGTATATTTTACTGCACTAGATAGATTATACCAGATTTTTTTCAAACGTCAACTGTTTTTTTGATTTATTTTTGCCAGCTTATTTCAGCGGCTTATTTCAGCTGACCTTCCACAACATCGTAAACGGCCGCAATGGCATCGCTGATCTTCTCCGGATTCTTACCGCCAGCCTGAGCCATGTTCGGTCTTCCGCCGCCGCCTCCTCCAACGATGGAAGCGATCGCCTTGATCAGGTTACCGGCATGAGCACCGGCTTTCATAGCACCATCTGTTGCGGTAGCCATAAGATTTACCTTGCCTGCATTATCAGAAGCCAGGACAACAACGCCCTCCCCCAGTTTTTCTTTCAGCTGATCTCCCAGATCACGAAGACCATTCATGTCCACATCTTTGAGAGCTGCAGCCAGAACCTTCACGCCTTTGATCTCTTTCACCTGATCCATGACATCACCGAGAGAACTCTGCGCCATCTTGCTCTTCAGGGATTCATTCTCACTCTGCAGTGCTTTAAGCTCTGCCTGGAGATGAGCAATCTTATCCAGAATATCCGCAGGATTGGTCTTTAATGCAGCAGCTATGGCTTTCTGCTCATTTTCGATCTTTGCATAGTAGTTCACCACATGTTCGCCGGTAAGGGCTTCGATACGACGCACACCGGCAGCTACACCTGCTTCGGAAATGATCTTGAACAGAGTGATCTCTCCGGTATTGGAAACGTGAGTACCACCGCAGAGCTCTTTGGAGAAGTCTCCCATCTCTACGACACGTACAGTCTCACCGTATTTCTCACCAAACAGAGCCATGGCGCCTGTTTTCTTGGCATCTTCCAGATTCATGATCTCCGTCACTACCGGCAGAGATGCCTGAATTTCTTTATTTACAATAGCCTCAACAGCCGCGATCTCGTCAGCTGTCATCGCCTGGAAATGAGCAAAGTCAAACCTGAGTCTTCCCGGAGCCACCAGAGAACCTTTCTGTTCTACATGAGAACCCAGTACCTCTTTCAGTGCTTTCTGCAGCAGATGGGTAGCACTGTGATTCTTGCAGGTATCCTTTCTGGCAGCCTCATCCACAGCCAGCTTTACTGTATCGCCGGTGCTGATCATACCGGAAACCATGGTTCCCACATGACCGTATTTGCCGCCGCGCAGCTTGATGGTCTCTTTTACCATAAAGGAGCCGTTTTCTGTGGAGATCACACCGGTATCTCCTTCCTGACCACCCATGGTGGCATAGAACGGAGTCTCTTCTACAAAGATGGTTCCCTCCTGACCTTCCATCAGAGAACCAACGATTTCAGATTCCGTGGTCAGCACAGTCACTTTTGACTCACCGGACATATGATCATATCCGGTAAATACCGTAGTCACAGACGGATCGATCTCATCGTAAACGGTAGCGTCAGCGCCCATATAATTGCTGGTCTCACGGCTGCTTCTTGCACGTTCTCTCTGAACCTGCATTTCGGCCTTGAAGCCTTCTTCATCAATGGTGTAGCCTTTCTCTTCCAGGATCTCTTTGGTCAGATCCAGCGGGAAACCATAGGTATCATACAGTTTAAACGCATCCGCACCAGCCAGAGTTTTTTCACCCTTTGCTTCCAGAGCAGCTTCCATGTCACCGAGAATGGACAGACCCTGATCGATGGTCTTATTAAACTGTTTCTCTTCGTTGGTCAGCACCTTGAAGATGAACTCTTTCTTTTCTTCCAGTTCCGGATAACCGTCTTTGGAGCCTTCAATAACGGTAGCACTTAAGTCAGCCAGGAAATTGCCTTCAATACCAAGCAGTCTTCCGTGACGTGCAGCACGACGGATCAGACGGCGAAGTACATAGCCACGGCCTTCGTTTGTCGGCATGATACCGTCAGAGATCATAAAGGTAGCGGAACGGATGTGGTCTGTGATCAGACGAATGGAAACATCGTCGTTATAATTTTCTTTGTAGGTCTTATGACAGATCTCACACACTCTGTTTCTCAGGGCACAGATTGTGTCTACATCAAAAATGGAATCTACGTCCTGCACAACGCTGGCCAGACGCTCCAGTCCCATACCGGTATCAATATTTTTATTTTTCAGTGTCTCGTAGTTGCCGTTGCCGTCGTTCTCGAACTGGGTAAATACATTGTTCCAGATTTCCATGTAACGGTCACAGTCGCAGCCTACGGTACATCCCGGTTTTCCGCAGCCGTATTTTTCTCCACGGTCATAATAGATCTCCGAGCAGGGGCCGCAGGGGCCTGCACCGTGCTCCCAGAAGTTATCTTCTTTGCCAAAACGGAAGATTCTTTCCGCCGGAATACCGACTTCCTTGTTCCAGATATCAAAAGCCTCATCATCCTCCAGATATACAGAAGGATACAGACGGTCAGGATCCAATCCGACAACCTCTGTCAGAAATTCCCAGGACCAGGCAATGGCTTCATGTTTAAAGTAATCTCCGAAGGAGAAGTTGCCCAGCATCTCAAAAAATGTACCGTGACGAGCTGTTTTACCTACATTCTCGATATCGCCGGTACGGATGCATTTCTGGCAGGTAGCCACTCTTCTTCTCGGCGGGATCTCAGCGCCGGTAAAATACGGTTTTAACGGTGCCATACCTGCATTGATCAGCAGAAGACTCTTATCGTTCTGCGGGATCAGGGAAAAACTTTTCATTACCAGATGTCCTTTGGATTCAAAAAAATCCAGATACATCTTACGAAGTTCGTTTACTCCATATTTTTTCACGATATTTTCCTCCTCGTGTGTGAAATCAATCTGTCGACAGCTTCGCTGTCTTACACAGTTTAAGCTTATTTATAAGCCATAATATTTTACCATACTAGCAAAACCGGGCCAAAAGCGCAAGAATTATCTGTTCAGTGTATCTGTTCAGCTGCATTTACAGCCTCACCAGAAAGCAATTTGGCCAGTTCTGAAAGTCACTCGTATACTTAACCGTTATTCTCTGCCTTCCAGCCACCCCTCAAATACCTTCAGGGTCTGATCGGTGGTCTCTTCATTATGTGCATTGGAGATAAACACTGCTTCAAACTGAGACGGTCCCAGATGTATACCGTGATTGATCATATAGCGGAAATACTCACTGAAAGCCTTTGTGTCGGAGGTTTTGGCCTGTTCATAGTTCTTTACGCTGTTTTCGGTAAAGTACATGCAGCCAAGAGACGCAATGTGGTTCAGAGTATAGCGTTTTTCATATTTATTCAGCAGTGCTTTCATGCCTTCAAACAGTTTTTCAGCTGTCTCGGCCATATGATCATAGATTGACGGATCATTGTACAGGATCTTTAACTGTGTCAGACCGGCAGCCATAGCAACAGGATTTCCACTTAAAGTACCGGCCTGATACACTGGACCCACAGGAGCTACCATTTCCATGATTTCTCTCCTGCCGCCGTAAGCGCCCACCGGCATACCGGCACCGATGATCTTACCGTAAGTACGAAGATCCGGATCAAGTTCGAAATACTCTGCCGCACCTCCAAAGCCCATGCGGAAACCGGTAATGACTTCATCCATGATAAATACGGTTCCCTGGCTCTTGCACAGCGCCTGCAGTTCGTGCAGGAAATTCTTTTCCGGAAGAACGATACCCATATTGGCAGCCACCGGCTCCACGATCACTGCAGCGATCTGCTCCGGATACCGGTCAAAAATGGCTTTTACGCTGTCCATATCATTGTACACGGCTGTCATGGTATCCTGAGTACAGCCTGCAGGAACACCGGCACTGTCCGGAATACCCGCTGTCATGACTCCACTGCCGGCTTTGACCAGCATGGCATCGGAATGACCGTGATAGCATCCTGCGAATTTGATGATCTTATTTCTTCCGGTATAACCTCTGGCAGCGCGGATAGCACTCATCACGGCCTCTGTACCGGAATTTACCATACGGATCATATCCATGCCTTTTACATGTTCGCAGATAAACTCTGCCATTTCCACCTCAATAGCCGTTGCAGCACCGAAGCTGAGTCCATGCTGGCAGGCACGGGTCACCGCATCCAGGACATCTTTATTGTTATGACCCAGGATCATCGGTCCCCAGGAGCCGATATAATCGATATATTTATTGCCGTCAACATCAAACACATATGCACCGTCAGCACCCTGAATAAAACGGGGATTCATACCCACGGAACCGTAAGCGCGCACGGGACTGTTGACGCCGCCCGGGATCACTTTAACTGCTCTTTCAAATAATGCTTCTGATTTTCTCGTTTCTGTCATCCTATCTTTCCTTCCTCTATACATTTAGCCAGTTCTTTTGCGTAATAGGTCAGATAAATCTGTGCTCCGGCACGGTATGCGCTTACGGCCATCTCGCACATGATGCGCTCCTCATCCACCCAGTTCATTTGAGCTGCGGCCTTTACCATGGCATATTCTGCGCTGGTAGAGTAAGCTGCGATGGGCACATTCGTCACATCTTTCACTTTCGTAATCATATCCAGATAGTTCATGGCAGGTTTAACCATAATGATATCCGCGCCTTCCTCTACATCCAGCAGAGCTTCTTTGATACCCTCACGGGAATTGTGCGGATCCATCTGGTAGGATTTGCGGTCACCGAAGGACGGCGCACTGCCTGCCGCATCACGGAAGGGGCCGTAAAATGCGGAAGCATATTTTACCGCATAGGACATGATGGGTACTTCCTTAAACCCGTTTTCATCCAGACGATTCCGGATAGCCAGGATACGGCCTGTCTCTTATACACATCTGACGCTGCCGACGATACTCCTTGTG
>CALZOU010000120.1 GCA_945827805.1 uncultured Lachnospiraceae bacterium | reverse complement strand
AAATCGTCAAAGCCAGTAAAATCAATAGATTTAGGCTTGACAGAATAGGAAGGATTATCAGTCCAATGGAACACTCAAATCAGTTTCTGGGGACAGAGCGTATCGGAAAATTGATGAAAAAATACGCGATTCCCTGTATCATTTCTCTTCTGGTCGGTGCTCTTTACAACATCGTCGACCAGATTTTTATTGCCAACGCCAGTTATCTCGGTTCCTACGGCAACGCAGCCAATACCGTTGTTTTCCCACTGACCGTAGTGGCTCTGGCTATTGCCGTTATGGTGGGTGACGGCTGCTGCGCCTTTGTCAGCATCAGTCTCGGCAGAAACGACCGGGCCACAGCAAAAAAAAGCGTGGGCAACTCCGTTGTCATGGTCATCGTGAGCAGTCTGATTCTGACAGCTGTTTATCTGATCTTTTCTGACCAGATCATTGCCATGTTCGGCGGTACCGTAAATGCGGAAACCTACAAACATTCCCACGAATATTTCTTCTATATTACGCTGGGCATACCTTTCTATATGTTCGGTCAGGCCCTCAATCCGGTGATCCGTGCCGATGGCAACCCCCGTTTTGCCATGATCTCCACCCTGGCCGGCGCAGTCATCAATATTATCCTTGATCCCATCTTCATTTTTATCTTTAAGTGGGGGATGATGGGTGCTGCCGTAGCTACGGTCATTGGCCAGATTGCCACCGCTGTACTGGCTGTCTGGTACATTTTCCACATGAAAGTTATCAAACCTTCAGGAAGTGACCTCCGTCTCAGCGGCCATGTCTGCGGCAGAACACTGCTTCTTGGTATTACCAGCTTTCTGTCCCAGATCAGCCTGGTGGCAGCCATGGCAGCCATCAACAATATGCTGCGCAAATACGGCGCCATGGATGAGATCTTCGGACAGGAGCAGTTTGCCCAGATCCCCATGGCCGTGGTGGGTATCGTCATGAAATTCTTCCAGATTGTCATTTCCATTGTCGTGGGTATGGCAGCCGGCTGTATCCCCATCGTGGGCTTCAATATGGGTGCCGGAAAGAATTCCCGTGTCAGAGAACTGTTTACCAGATTACTGATTTATGAGGCCTGTGTGGGTGCGGTTGCCTTTATTCTGGTAGAATTTTTCCCGCACGCTCTGATCTCTGTTTTCGGTGCCGCAAACGAGAGTGTTTATTACACTGATTTTGCCATCAAAGCCTTCCGCACCTATCTGTGCATGGTAGTTCTTGCCTGTGTCAACAAAGCCTGCTTTATTTTCTTGCAGGCCATGGGAAAAGCGGCGGCCTCTACTGCGCTGTCCATGATTCGTGAGATCGTTTTCGGTGTGGGCTTTGCTTTGCTCCTTCCGGTTTTTTTCAAACTGGACGGCGTTCTGTATTCCATGCCGGTATCCGATATTCTGACGTTTGCTATTGCAGTCTTTTTGATCGTCAAAACATATAAAGAGCTTAAAGAGAAAGGAGCTTTGACCATATGAAAAACAGAATCGTAACTATCAGCCGTGAATTTGGCAGCGGCGGCCGCACCATCGGTAAAAAGCTGGCCCAGGAGCTTGGTATTTCCTGCTACGACAGCGAGCTGATCCATAAGATTGCACTGGAAAGCGGTTTCGCGGAAAACTACATCAAAGACGCCGGGGAATACGCTCCCCACGGTTTTCTGGCCTCCGTCCTGTCCAACCGTGCTTTCGGCCCTACAAACGAAGACTATCTCTGGGAGATTCAGAGCAGGATCATCACGGAGCTGGCTCAAAAGGAATCCTGTGTGATTGTTGGACGCTGTGCGGATTATATTCTGCGCGGCAAAGCAGACTGTCTGACGGTATTCATTCACGCGGATATGGCCTTCAGAGCCGACCGAATTATCAAAGTATACGGTGAGCGTGAAGAATCCCCCGAACAGCGTCTGAAAGAAAAAGACAAACGACGCGCAGCCTACCATCGTTTCTATACAGATATGAAATGGGGGCATGCGCAGAATTACCATATTACGCTGGACAGCAGTGCCCTGGGCATTGATAAATGCGTGGAAATTCTCAAACATCTGTATTAAACGTATTGACTTCACTCAATTCCTCAACATATAAAAGCGGCGGCAGATGCTCTAAACTGTTATAGAGTATCTGCTGCCGCTTTTTCTATTATTATTGGCTATGATTTGTGTTTACATTTTCCTGTGTTTAGCTATTCTCTTTTTGCTTTTTCCATTGTCTCTCCATGTGTTATCCTCCGCACCATATTGCTTTTCTCATCCATGGAAATTATAATAGAAAAACAGGTAATTGCGAACAAGCTTCGCGGTTTTCACAATCACCCAAATAATAACCCAACAGTGAGGATAACACCATGACATGTCAGATCGATCTGTACGCCGGTCTTCTCGGATGCGGAAAAACTACCCTGATCAAAAAGTTACTGGAAACCGAATATAAAGGGAAAAAAGTCGCCATTATCGAAAACGAGATCGGCGCTGTGAATCTTGACACCGGAGAACTGTCTGCCGCGGATATCTCTGTGAAAGAGATCACCAATGGGTGTGTCTGCTGCACGATCCAGGGAGAATTTACCCGGGCCATCGATATGCTGGTGGAATCGGAGCAACCGGATTATATCATTATTGAACCCACGGGTGCCGCAGATATCCGAGGACTGCTCAGCGCCTGCCAAAAAGTACATACCGCCGCCCTGCGCCGCTGTATTATGCTGGTAAACGCCAAAAAGCTGGTCCGTCTGCTGAAGGTGGTGGGACCCTTTTACCATGACCAGATCGGACACTCCTCCTGCGTTTATCTGAATTTTACCGAAAACATGACAGAGGAACAGCTCCTGGAGGCAAAGGAAGCTCTTCTGTCCATCAATCCGAAGGTGACTCTAGTAGACACTCCTCTGGCAGATATTTCTGCTGACACTTTTGCGGGCGCAGTATTCGCCGAAACATCAGAACTGTCTTCTTTCACCAAAAAAGGCGGTCCGTCTCTGACTGTACGCACGGTGAATTCCGGCGCACCTGTCCGGATGATGGTACCCGGCCGTAACCAGGAAACACTGTATACCTGTACGCTGGAACTTGAACATTCTCTGACAGATGAACAGTTTATCCGCTTAAAATCCATGCTGACAGATACCGCACACTGCGACATCTGGCGGGCCAAGGGCATTATTCCTCTGACCTCCGGAGAAAGGAAGCGACTGGATCTGACCTTCGGCGATCTTTTTGAGAATGCCGCCAAAGCACCTGCAGAGGAAGCCGACGGAAAGCTTGTCCTGATCGGCAAAAAACTGGATACAGCCTGGCTGACAGATCAGCTGCGCAGTTTATAATATTTCATATTTTATCGAACCATTCTTTCTCAGAAAAGAGAACGGAGCTTTTTGGCAGCAGCTTCATCTTTCATTGCCGGCCAAAAGCTCCGTTTTTTACTTTATATTCTCTCCGACACAATATTCTGCAGCCAGACATTGCTTCTGACCATAAAAAATCCGATAATTACCTTTATGATTTCCGTAAACTGCACCAGGAAAAACACCATAACAATGGACAGCGCCGTATGCCGGGCCAGAAATGAGGCAAAAGGTATCACCAGCACCCAGGTATACACGCTGTCAAACAGGAATGTGATACCTGTCTTTCCTCCGGAACGCAGCGTAAAATACGTGGCATGAGAAAATGCACAAAGAGGCATGGCAAGAGCGGAAATCACGATAAAAATTCTCGCCAGTTCCTTTATGCTTTCCTGCGTGTTATATATGGAAGGGAACATTCTGCCAAGCAAGATCATCAGCACAGAGATTCCCGCGCAGCAGCCGACACTGAAAAAGATCATCCGATTGTCTGCCACCCTGGCTTCCTTTAGCTTTCCGGCTCCCAGAAGCTGTCCTACAACAATAGAAATACAACCGCCCAGCTGCAGATACACTATATTGAACAGATTACTGATGGTAGATGAGATATTCAGCGCAGCTACCACCTCCAGCCCCCGCACCGCATAGCATTGGGAAATTACCGCCATTCCACTGGCCCAGAGCATCTCATTAATCATCAAAGGTGTTCCCTTCTTGATGATCTTCTTCAGAATATCCCCGGGGATGCAAAAACCTCTGTACACACCTTTTAGATATCTGTTTTTCTCCCCGTGCGTATGGGCCCAGATCACCACAATAAAACACTCCATGACCCTGGCGATCACCGTGGCCGCCGCCGCGCCTTTCACACCCATGGCCGGTATAATGGCAAATCCAAAGATAAAAAGATAATCCAGCACCAGGTTGGTAAAAACAGCCGCTGCACTGGCCGCCATGGGCACAAAAGTCTGCCCTGTTTCCCGGATCGTATTGACGTAGGTCTGGCTCACTGCAAAAGGAAGCAGGCCAAACATCATGATCGCCAGGTATTCCCGGCCATATTGAAGAGCCAGTGTAATATCTCCCACACTTCCGCTGTCATTTAAATACAGAGAGATCAGCTGGGTATCCAGAAAGCCAAACAGTCCCAGAGCTATGGCCGTGATGATCAGACAGGCGTACATTTTGAAACGAAAGGTGTATTTCTGCCCCTCATAATCCCCTTTTCCAAAATACTGCGTACCAAAAATACCGGCGCCGGAGACGCCGCCGAAAATACAGATATTAAACACAAACATCAGCTGGTTGACGATGGCCACACCTGACATCTGCTCTGTTCCGATCTGTCCCACCATGATATTATCGAGAAAGCTCACAAAGCTGGTGATGGCATTCTGAATGATCATGGGAATCGCCAGAAACAGAACGTACCGGTAAAACTTCCGGTCACCGATAAAATTTTCTTTGAATCTCTGCCACATAGATGAACACTTCCTTTTTCCAGTCTGTTACACATTTTGCACTGCATGAATCAGGCGCTGCGCCCAAAGCGGGCACCTTTGCAGCCTCTGTACAGTATATCGGTAAAATTGTGCGTTGGCTAGTCCTGTTTTCATAATTCATGCTGAAAAATGATTAACATCAGAAGCATATGTCTTTTCGCTCAAATACAATTCATTTTGATTTTTTCACACCCAAAAAGACTGTTGTATTTCTCTGTTTATATCCTTTATTCTCTGTAAAATACAGAAAAGGCGTATACATTCAAAATACAACAGTCTTTTTATCTCTTACAATCTGTTTTGACTCACTTATTTGCCGGCAGCCAGAAGCTCAAATCCGTATTCCACTGCTGTCTGAGCGATTTCCCCCATGGCTTTTCCCAGAAGCTCCGGATCAAGAGAATTGACATAACGGAAACCAAAGAAGCAATATCCCTTATGGTATTTTCCGTACGTATCCAGACAGCGTTTAACCTCCGTGACAACCACTTCACTCGAAGCATCCTCCCGGGCCGGAAGTCCGTTTGAATCATATCCTCCCACAAATCCGATACGGTCTCCATAGGTCTCAATCAGATGACAGATATCGTTACTGGGCTGAACAGATGACCAGGCAGCCCATCCGCAGTCGATCATGTCCTCTACGATTGCTTCCGCATGACCACAGCAATGATAGATTGGTATAATTCCCCGTTTCAGGCATTCCTGAGCAAAGCGTTTATGATGCGGTTTGATCAGACTGCGATACGTTTCCGGTGACATAAACAGATCTCTCTGGGTAGCCACATCATCAAAATATGTGATCGTATCCGGATGATAAGCATCAATGATATAATCCAGAGCAGCAATTTTGTAATCCGTAATAGCCTCCATAAGAGCATAGGTCTCTTCCGGTTCCATGGCCATGGCAATAAGCGCATCTTCAAATCCCATCAGAGCCGCCAGACGTTCAAACACACCGTTTCCAAAACCAAAATCAATCACAGTATTCTCTCTGTCCGGAGCTCCGATCATACGGCATTCCATCTCATAGTCCGCTTTCCAGTCATATTTTGCCGGATCCGGAATCGTTACTTTTTCTCTCCACTCTGTAACATCATCCATGATCGTATAATTAACATCCGGCACGGCTGCACCGCCACCGGTGGACGGATACTCCCATTTGATACCGAAGCCATCCATGCAGTCTCCAAACTGAGCACCTTTTTCTATTGCCGGTCCATTGATTGCTCCAAAACCAAATATCTTGTTTCCGACAAATGAATTGGGAATCAGCGTGGTTGGCTTATGCTGCAGAAAATTGATATAATTCTCTTTAAAATTGAATTGTACACCTTCAGCCATGTTCTACCTCCTTTGTTTAAACAGGACAATTATTAACTTGTATTTCCTAACGACGCCGTTTATAATGATATTTACATTATATTCCTTAATTATACTTGTCGTCTATGTCTCTCTCATACGATATATTTAGTTTCTGTTTATAAATATATTTGTATATTTCAGACAAAAGGAGAAAATCATGTACCTCAGTATGTCAATGATCGCCAAATATCTGGAAAAATACACTCCCGAAGTCCATATTACCAATGACGCTCAAACCATCCGAGGCGTACGTTTTTTCACTGAGCAGCCTCTGGATTACTCTCTGGACTACGTATATCTCGGGGAGGCCAGCGGATATTTCCAGGATCCCCGCTACAAGGATGCTCTTCTGCTGGCTAACGGACAAAATCAGATTCTCTGTCATGGCACCGAATACGAAACGCTGTTAAACGCTGTTCTTTCGGCCTTTGAATTTTATTCCCATTTTGAACAGAAGCTTTATACGGCGGCCGCCGATCATAAACCGCTGCAGGATATTCTGGATCTTATCGGTCAAATGATAAGTTGTCCCATTTATGTCTTTGACATAGACGGAGTCCTCCTAGAATCCATTCATGAAGAAAAAATACCTGCCGATGATCATATGGCCCGACTTTCTAAAAACTCTATCCTGGGTTCCAGTACCATTGGCCCTGTCTCTTATACACATCTGACGCTGCCGACGATACTCCTTGTGTA
>CALZOU010000119.1 GCA_945827805.1 uncultured Lachnospiraceae bacterium | reverse complement strand
AGTACGGTCTCGTGGGCTCGGAGATGTGTATAAGAGACAGGGGGAAGATAAAAGAGTTAAAACGGGACAACTTTGCGGTTCGCCAGCATTTGAAATATGTTGATCAGTATGCAAATCCTGATAATTATAAAGCCCTTACTTATGAAGATACTCTGGCGGTAAAAGAAGAATTAGTACCTTTGATAGAGCCGGAAAAAGATGATGCGCAGGCTCTTCGCTTTGATGCGCTGATGTATGGCATAGAATTGGCCTATCTGCTTGGGAAGAAGTACAGTCGTGCACGAAAGGATCTGTTTGCCAAAGCATCTGCCCTGGCCGGAGTAGCGAATATTCCGGAGATCATGGCACAGGCAGATCTTATCAATAAAATTCTTCACACTGGCTATGTGGATAATGCCGGAATCAATGAGTTTGAGCATATTCGTGAGAAGCTTCGTGATCTGATGAAATACCTTCCGAAAGAGTCTAAACACATCTATTACTCTGATTTTGAGGATGAATTGCTTTCCATGGAGTGGAAGGAAGCAGAACTTGAAAATGATGACCTAAAGAATTACAAGGCAAAAGCGGAGTATTATGTTCGGCAGCATCAGGATAATGCGGTTATTGCGAAATTAAAGAGTAATATGCCTCTTACATCAGAGGATGTAAAAGTTCTTGAGGATATTCTGTGGAGTGAGGTCGGCACCAAACAGGACTATGAGGCAGAGTATGGCAATAAACCTTTAGGCGAATTTGTCCGTGAAATCGTGGGGCTTGACATGAATGCCGCAAAAGAAGCTTTTAAAGAATATCTTGAGGATACAAATCTGGACAGTCGGCAGATTTATTTTGTGAACCAGATTGTGGAGTATATCGTTCAGAATGGAATGATGAAAGATCTGTCAGTTCTGCAGGAAGCGCCATTTACAGATCAGGGAAGTATCGTGGATATCTTTACGGATCTGACGATATGGATGGGAATCCGTCGCGTAATAGAGCAGGTGAATGCGAATGCATCAGCTGCGTAAAGAGAAATGAATCTGATTCTTCTGCTTCTTATATAACGTTTTTACAAAGAGGATGAAAAAAGATGACTTTAACACAGTTACATTATGTGATCACCATAGCGGAAACAGGCTCAATGAACAAGGCGGCAGAGCTTCTGTATGTGGCACAGCCGTCTCTGACCAATGCTATCAAGGAATTGGAGAAAGAACTGGGCATTACGTTGTTTTTTCGGAACGGCAAGGGGGTAACGCTTACCAATGATGGTTCTGAATTCCTTTTGTATGCCCGTCAGATTTACGGGGAATACGAGACTGTTCTGGAAAAATACGGGAAAAACGGGAATTATAAGAAAAAGTTTGGTGTTTCCACCCAGCATTATTCCTTTGCAGTGAAAGCTTTTGTAGACATGGCCAAGGAATTTGACATGTCAAAATACGAATTTGCCATTCGGGAAACCAGAACAGCAGAGGTAATACAGGATGTAAGTACAATGAAAAGCGAGATCGGCGTATTGTACTTAAGTGACTATAACCGAAAAGCTATGGAGAAGCTGTTAAATAACGCCGGTCTGGAATTTCATCATCTGATCGACTGTCAGGCTTACGTGTATCTCTGGAAACATCATCCCCTGGCCAATGAGGAGTCCATCAGTTTTGAGCAGCTGGAGGGATATCCCTGTCTCTCGTTCGAGCAAGGGGATAACAGTTCTTTTTATCTGGCGGAAGAGATCCTGTCCACAAATGAGTATTCGCAGATTATCCATGCCAACGACAGGGCCACTATGCTCAATCTGATGGTTGGGCTGAACGGCTATACACTGTGTTCGGGAATCATTTGTGAGGAGCTAAATGGCAGCGATTTTCGGGCAGTTCCCTACAAAGATGATGCGGAAAACCCCAACAGTGTGATGGAAATCGGATATATTACCCGAAAGAATCTGGTGCTGAGCCAGATGGGCAAGGTATATATTGAGGCTATCAAGAGAAATCTGGATATAAATGACGAATAAAAGAGATATTTCCCTTCTGTTTATTTATTGAGCAACTGAACTCATGCAATTGGGAGATATACAGAAGAGTATGCCATTGGCCATGTTTAGCGGCTGATGGCATATGTTGTTTTGGGAAAATGTATTTGAGGTAAATAATTTTATGCTATATTTTCTATCTGGTTATAACTTAAAACTATAACCAGATATTTTTTTTACTTATTTGACATAGAATTCCTATCGTGATAGTATGAATACACAAACAACAAGGAGGCAGACAAAATGTACGAATACGCAGTGACTTTGAGCAGGAACCGAATGTGTTGCTGTTGACGTTGAAAGCTTCATGAAAGAAAAAACAATTATTCATCATTACGATAAAAATCATCATAATTCAGATAAAAAGTAAAGGAGATTAAAACAATGGCAGATATTAAAGATTCTAAAAACTGGGGATTTGAGACAAAGCAGTTACATATCGGACAGGAGCAGGCTGATCCGACAACAGATGCGAGAGCAGTACCGATCTATGCTTCCACATCTTTTGTATTCCACAATTCACAGCACGCAGCAGACCGTTTCGGACTGAGAGATGCCGGTAATATTTACGGCAGACTGACCAACCCGACAGTAGACATTTTCGAAAAGAGAATTGCTTCTCTGGAGGGCGGTGTTGCAGCTCTTGGTGTAGCTTCCGGTGCAGCAGCTCTGGCCTACACCTTCCAGGCACTGGCAAAAGCCGGAGAGCATATCGTAGCTTCCAAGACCATCTATGGTGGTACTTACAACTACCTGGCACATACCTTCCCGCTGAACAATCAGGTAACCACAACATTTGTTGATCCTTATGTGGAAGGTTCTTTTGAAGCAGCCATCCAGGACAATACAAAGGCTATTTTCGTAGAGACTTTAGGAAATCCCAACTCTAATCTGATCGATCTGGAAAAGCTGGCGACAATTGCCCACAAACACAATATTCCGCTGGTAGTGGACTCCACATTTGCCACACCGTATCTGATTCGTCCGATTGAATATGGTGCAGATATCGTTGTACATTCTGCAACAAAATTCATCGGCGGCCACGGAACAGCCATCGGTGGTGTGATCGTTGACAGTGGTAACTTTGACTGGAAGGCTTCCGGAAAATATCCGTGGATCTCTGAGCCGAATCCGAGCTATCATGGTATTTCCTTCGCTGACGCAGTTGGCCCGGCAGCTTTCGCTACGTATATCCGTGCTATCATCCTTCGTGATACAGGTGCTACACTTTCTCCGTTCCACGCTTTCCTGTTCCTGCAGGGTCTGGAAACACTTTCTCTTCGTGTGGAGCGTCATGTCAGCAACGCACTGAAGATCGTTGAGTATCTGAACAATCATCCGCAGGTGGAGGCTGTACATCATCCGTCACTGCCCACAGAGCCGACTCATGAGCTGTACAAGAAATATCTGCCAAACGGCGGCGGCTCCATCTTTACCTTTGAGATCAAAGGCGATGCGGCAACGGCTCAGAAGTTTATCGATAATCTGGCGATTTTCTCACTGCTGGCAAACGTGGCAGATGTGAAATCCCTCGTTATTCATCCGGCAACCACCACACACAGCCAGTGCTCAGAAGCTGAGCTGGAAGAGCAAGGCATCAAACCGAACACCATCCGTCTTTCCATCGGTATTGAAAAGGTTGAGGATCTGATTGCCGCACTGGATGCCGCTTTTGAAGCAGTTAAATAAGCAATAACCATACCTGCAAAGGCCCACACTCTCAATGAAGAGGGTATGGGCTATTTGCTGTTTTCGGAAAAGGAGAGAAATGATGTCTGAAAAACACGCGACAAAAAGTCTGAAGCTTACCATTGCCATATTCACTGGTCTGGTGTTGGGAATTCTTATGGGATTTCTGATGCCGGGACGTATGGAATGGGCAGTACCGGTGCTGGATCTGGTATCCGGAATTTATATGAATGCCCTCCGCATGATGATCTATCCCCTTGTTTTCTGCTCACTGATCGTGGGTATTCAAGGCATTGGCAGCATATCTGCCACAGGGCGGATCGGTGGTCAGTGTATACTCTACTATGTCTGTACCACTTTGCTTGCCAGTCTGTTAGGCCTTTTTTTGCCTAAGGCGCTGCGCCTCGGCCAGGGAATTCAGATTGAGATGACAGAAACCAGTGTGGAAGCAACCCAGTTTACCAGTTTGCTGGATACGGTCAAAGGTCTGATCCCCAGCAATCCCATTGCTTCCTTTGCGGAAGGAAATATGCTGCAGGTGCTGGTATTTGCCATAATTATCGGTATTACCTGTCTGTCTGTGGGTAAAAAGGCAGAACCTTTTGTAAAACTGGCAGAATCCATTAATGATATTTCCATTAAAATAATATCTGTAGTTATGCTTTTTACACCGATCGGAGTATTCTGTTCTATTGCTTCTGTAATTTATGCCAACGGTACACAGACGATTCTGGAACTCGGAAAAGTTCTGATCGCCCTGTATATTACAATGTTTCTTTTTGCGCTGATCGTGTATGGCGGTCTGGTAAAATTCCTGGGAAAATGTGGTATCGGTCGTTTCTTTACAGCCGTGCTTCCTGCAGCACTGAACGCTTTTGGAACCTGCTCCAGCTCTGCCACACTGCCGATCAGCAAGCGCTGCGCAGATGAGTTGGGAGTTCCGAATGAAATATCTTCTTTGTCTCTTCCCCTGGGAGCGACCATTAATATGGATGCGGTTTCCATTGTCATGTCGTTTATGATCGTATTTTTTGCCAATGCCTGCGGTGTGGAGGTAAGCTTTGGCATGCTGGCCGTGGTGATGCTTTCGAATGCACTGCTTAGTATCGGAACACCTGGGGTACCGGGAGGTGCCATAGCTTCTTTTGCAGCTTTGGCCTCCATTGCGGGACTGCCGGCAGGAATCATGGGTGTGTATATCAGTGTCAATACTTTGTGCGACATGGGAGCAACCTGTGAAAATGTGCTGGGAGATCTGGCCTGTTCTGTTGCCATGAAAAATACTGCAAAACTGAGATAGCATGAATACTCTGTTATAGAAAGAAACTATAACAGAGTATTTTTTTTATGCATTGGACAGTAATGTGTGGAACGTGTAACATCATTCATTGAAAAGAATAAAATACAGGAGAATTAGTCATGAAACAGATTATTTGTTTTGGAGCATGCTGTGGCGGATCTTTTGATCCTGATGCTGGGTACGAATGACTGTAAAACGATATTCAAGGCTTTTGCACAGGTGATTGCATCCGGCATGCAGCGCCTGATCGATCAGACCAAAAGGTTAGCACCGCAGACAAAGATTCTGGTGATATCTCCTATTACACTGGGCGAAAAAGTATGGCAGGAAGGATACGATCCGGAGTTCTCCAGGGAATCGGTGGAGGTATCAAAAGGACTTGCTGCAGAATATGAAAAACTGATACAAATTATTTGATATAGTTTATCAGTTGACGTTATTGTTTACACAGTCGCCATATACATGCTGTATGGCGGGATGAAAACGTGATTAACGTATTTTTAATTATGATAGAAATGAATTGACAGAAAGGAATAACAAATATAGGATAAAAGAGTATTAGCTAATTCTGATTAACGAAAAAGCAAACTGCCTTCGGGCAGATGCTGCTTCCGGGGATATGAAGGTATGAAGATATTATATTTTGATCTATCTGCGATTTTTATTTTGGTCATCATGATCGCGGTCTTGGTTTTACAGAAAATTCAGGGGAGCAGGACGAATAAACTTTTGATGGTACTATATTTGAATGTATTGGTCACCACGATTTTTGATTTATGGTCAGAGGCATATAATATCTGGTTTCTGGCACAGGATTCAGATTCCGGTTTTCGCTATATGTTGTACTATGGATATTTCCTGAGCCGTAATCTGACTCCGCCTCTGTTTCAGCTTTATCTTTGTGCACTCACCGATACCTGGCATATTCTGAAAAAACGCAGGTGGATGCAGATTTTGATTGCGGCGCCGTATACCATGGTCTGTCTGCTGCTGTGTTCCAATGTATTCCTTCACAATGTGTTTTACTTTGATGAAAATCTGATTTATACCAGAGGTCCTCTGTTCTATGGATTGCATGGATGCGCATTTATATATTTTGTAACGGGAATTGTATTTCTGATCACTTATAGGAAAGTGTTTACCGCAGATAAGTTTTTGACATTGATATGCTTTTATCCCTGGAATCTGATTGCGATTATGGTTCAGGCTATTATTCCGGAGTATCTGGTGGAGATGTTCCTGAATACTATTTCACTTTTCCTTGTCTCCAACATTGTGCAGCGTCCGGAGGAATTGATCAATCCCGTCATAGGTATCCGAAGCCACATTGCTTTCACATCGGATATGAAGAAGGCATTTTATCTTAGAAAGCCAATGAGGGTCTTCCTTGCGGGGATTGTCAATTATCAGTCTCTGCTTAACATATTGGGTAACGATTCCTGCAATTTTCTCATGAAACAGGTCTCGGATGAATTGAAAACCGTTTTCAGCAGCAGACACAATTCAGCTGACTTATATTATCTGGAAAACGGCCTGTTTGCAGCAGTATCGGAAGTGGAGGATATTGAATATTTCCGGGAGGCAGCTCAGGACTTTTCAGACACCATTCATGGCAGCTTTCATATGGGAAAGCTGGAGCTGGAAATGAATTCCTGCCTCAGTGTTTTCAGATGTCCTCAGGATTTCGAAGAATATGAAAAAATGATGTCGTTTGTAAATACATTTTCGTCATTTCTTCCGGCAAATGGAGTTGTTACTTTTCTGGAGGACGAAAATGATCAACAGAAGTTCAGTTTTCAACTTAGAAATGATATCGACAAAATTATCAGTAAAGCCATCGAGGAAAACAGGTTTCAAATGTTTTACCAGCCCATTTATTCCGTTTCAAAAAAGAGGTTTATTTCTGCGGAAGCTCTGATCTGTCTGTTTGATGAGAAATATGGATTTATTTCACCGGAAGTGTTTATTACGGCTGCGGAAAAAAACGGCACTATTCTCCAGATCGGAGAGTTTGTTTTGGACAGTGTCTGCTGCTTTGCTGCGGAATGCTCCCGGATGGGACTCCCTATTGAATATATCGAGCTAAATTTGTCTATGAAACAGTGCGTGCAGGTGGATCTGAAGGATAAAGTACTCTATCTGTCTCTTATACACATCTCCGAGCCCACGAGACCGTACTAGA
>CALZOU010000118.1 GCA_945827805.1 uncultured Lachnospiraceae bacterium | reverse complement strand
CATCACGATCACGATCACCATCACCATGACCATGAGGAATGCGGCTGCGGTCATGATCATCACGAACACGAGCATCATCACCATGACCATGAAGAATGCGGCTGTGGTCATGACCATCACGAGCATGATCATCATGATGAAGCGACCCGGTCACATACGCATTTTGTCGTAGAACATCATCCTGTGGAAGGACATCCGGCAGACTGCGATTGTGAGATCTGCAATCCCCACGTGGAATACTGTGATATCTGTGGAGAATCCCTGGCAAAATGCACCTGCAAAATGCCGGATGAGGATGTGGAAAAGAGAGTTTATATTCTGGAAGGACTGGATTGCGCCAACTGTGCAGCAAAAGTGGAAGCCAAGATCCGCTCCATGCCGGAAGTGGCTTTTGCCAGCGTAGCATATGCAACTAAGCAGCTTAGGGTGTCGGCTGATCATCAGGATGAACTGCTGCCAAAAATGCAGGCTGTCGTTGATTCCATCGAAGACGGTATCACGATTGTACCGAGAAAGAGGAAAGCGCCCTCCACAGTTTCTCAGACGAAGATTTATATTCTGGAAGGTCTGGACTGTGCCAACTGTGCGGCAAAAATCGAGGCAAAACTGAAAACACTGCCTGGTGTGGATGATGTAACGATTACCTATGCCACAAAACAGATGAAGCTGTCAGCCAGACGTCCGGATGATCTGATCCCAAGGATAAAAGAAACGATAGATGCCATGGAAGATGGTATCACTATCGTTCCGAAAGAAGAGTCCAGAAAAGATTCGGAGACAAAGCCGGAAAAGAAGTCCCGTATTCCGGAAAAATACAAACCGCTGATATCTATTGGCGCAGGTGCCATTCTTTTCCTTATTGGTTTCTGTATGATCCATATTGGCGGAATGGAAGAATCGGATCTGCGTCTTCTGCCTTTGTTTATTGTTTCCTATCTGATCCTTGGCGGTAAAGTGCTTCTGACAGCAGCCAGAAATATCAGAAAGGGTCAGGTGTTTGATGAGAACTTCCTGATGTCCATAGCTACGTTGGGTGCTTTTGCTATACGTGAGTTTCCGGAAGCTGTAGGCGTTATGCTTTTTTACCGGATCGGAGAATATTTTGAGGACAGGGCTACAGAGAAGAGCCGTACACAGATCATGGAAGCCGTAGACCTTCGTCCGGAAGTGATCAATCTGGTGGTAGGCGATGATATCCGTGTGATTGATGCGGAGGAAGCAGTGGTAGGTGATATTGTAATGGTGCGTCCCGGCGACCGTGTGCCGCTGGACGGTGTGGTGATCGAAGGAGAAACTCGTCTCGATACTTCTGCCATTACCGGTGAGCCGGTACCTGTAAAAGTGGGCGTAGGAGATACTATCAGTTCGGGCTGTGTCAATACTTCCGGTCAGATCAAGATCCGTGTGGAAAAGGTTCTGGAAGAGTCCATGGTAACCCGTATTCTTGATTCAGTGGAGAATGCGGCGGCCAGCAAGCCAAATATCGACAAGTTCATTACACGTTTTGCCCGGGTATATACTCCGTTCGTTGTATTCTTTGCTCTGTTCGTAGCCATTGTACTGCCTTTTGTGATTCCCGGCTGGCATTTCTTTGTACGCCCGGACTATACCGGAACTGTGGGTGTATTATTCGGGACAGAAGGTACTGCTTCTGTGCTTACGGCTCTGACATTTTTGGTCATCAGCTGTCCCTGCGCACTGGTACTTTCTGTACCGCTGGCATTCTTTGCCGGTATCGGGGCAGCTTCTAAGAAGAACATTCTTTTTAAGGGCGGTGTTGCCATCGAATCTCTTAAGAATGTCAAAGCTGTGGTTATGGATAAAACCGGAACGATTACAAAGGGTAATTTTGTGGTACAGAATGCGGTAACTGCGGATAACAGTCTGACTTCCGATGAATTGCTGGCAGTCAGTGCCAGCTGTGAACTTTCTTCCACACATCCCATTGGAAACAGTATCGTGGAAGCTGCCAGAGAGAAAAATCTGGAGATTGAGCGTCCGTCGAAGGTGGAAGAAATTGCCGGTTACGGTATCCGTGCCGAGATCAGCAAAGGAACTGTACTGTGCGGTAACAGAAAACTGATGGAAGCAAACAATATCGATTTGTCTTCCTATAAAAAGGAACAGTTCGGCACAGAGGTATTGACAGCTATCAATGGAATATTTGCAGGTCATATCGTAATCGCTGATACGATAAAAGAAGATGCGGTAGATGCCATTTCCAGAACAAAGAAAATGGGCATTGTTACAGCCATGCTGACCGGTGATGCTGAGGACAGTGCAAAAGCTGTTGCGGCGCAGGCGGGCATTGATGAAGTTCATGCCAAGCTGCTTCCTCAGGATAAATTCAACGAACTGCAGAAGATCCGTGAAAAACACGGCGCCGTCATGTTTGTTGGCGATGGTATCAACGATGCCCCTGTACTGGCCGGTGCCGACGTTGGTGCTGCCATGGGCAGCGGTGCCGATGCTGCCATCGAAGCCGCTGACGTTGTCTTCATGACCTCCGAGATGAAAGCCATCCCCGAAGCCATCAAGATCGCCCGCAATACTGCGCGTATTTCCTGGCAAAATGTTTATTTTGCTCTGGCTGTCAAGGCTATTGTTATGATCATGGGTCTGTTTGGATTTGCCAACATGTGGATCGCCGTCTTTGCCGACACCGGAGTATCCATGCTCTGCCTCATGAACTCTATGCGGATCCTCTATAAAAAATAAAACTTGGTGAAATTCAGAACACAAATAAACGATAGTGTGAAAATTAGCTTTTACACTATCGTTTATTTTTAATCAGACATTTATAATTAATGGGTAAATCATATTGTTGTTTGGAGGTTATCAACTGTTTTTGCGTAAAACATCCAAAAAGAGAACAAAACTATGAGAAGATTGGACATATTTGCTTAGTTTCCATTGGAAATATCCAAATAGAATGCAAAAACAGCAGATGTTTGGATGTAACCATCTATTTTGTGGTAAAAGATCCAAAAAGAGAATAGTCCCATAGGGAGATTGGATATATTTGCATAGTTTCCAGTGGAAATGTCCAAACATAAAATGCAAAAGCAGTAGATGTTTGGACGTAACCAACTATTCTTACTGCAAAAACCATATTTTCTATTTGGAGTATCCAGTACAGCAAATAATAAGTTCCTGATACACTAAATCCGGTAAGGTATTCTCTGAATAGCGCTCTTTAATGAGTATCCTCAGAAGAGGTGAAACGATTCAGCACGAGCTACCCCCGACTCAACACGCTGTTATGATACTTCCCGGAGTACGTCACATCTTCCCCAAACCACACCGGAGGAACAAAAGACTCAGCCTGTTCGATACTCTCAAACTCCACCTCAGCCAGCCACAGTCCCTCGTAAGTCCCGTCAAACACATCCAATTCAATGGTCAGTCCATCCGGCAGCGGAAGGAGATACCGTGTCTTGGACAGTACGATACCGTCCGCTTTCTCTTTCAGGTGCTCATAAGCCTCTTTCGTCAGCGGCAGATTATATTCCTCCCGTGCCATCATTCCGGTAGATTTGTAAGTCAGAATGTAATCCTCATCCTGTCTGCGGATACGCACCACGGGTTCTGTGCACAAATATGCCTGTTCAATGCGTCGGTGGGGATAAGTTTCAAGTTTTTCCGGCAGAACCGGAATTAAAAATTTACGTTCGATTTCCATATATACATATGTTCCGATTTGTCATAAACTGTAATCGGATGTTTTTCCTTTCTCCCGGATCTTCGGGGTGTTCACTTCAAGTATGACGAATACAGAGAGAAAAAACAACCCCCGAATTTGATAACAATATATACCATATAGGCAGTTGCCGAAAGAAAAAAGAACGTGTATAGTGGTGGTGGAAGTAACTGTTCAGTACAGGCCGAATCACTTGCTGATGAGGCAGTAAGAACATGATTCAGGTGTGAGCAAACCCCATCGGCGCAGCCGATTTTCATGGATTTGCGAATAGTATCTGTGAAGGTCCTGGACAGATACTGATGGAATAACGCGAACATCGTATCTGTGAAAGGCAGTAAACAGATACAAAAAACAAAGAAAACGGAGGTAAACTATGAGCAAAGCATATGTATTTCTGGCCGATGGTTTCGAAGAAATTGAAGGACTGACTGTAGTGGATATCTTAAGAAGGGCAGGTGTTAACGTCTGCACCACATCCATCATGGGAAAAGAAGCTATTACCGGTTCACACAATATAGAAGTCAAAGCAGATACCCTGTTTGAGCAGTGTGATTTTTCTGATGGTGAGTTGTTTGTTCTGCCGGGAGGCATGCCGGGTACAAAATATCTCGGTGCGTATGAACCTTTGTGCAGGCTTCTGGAAGAAAAAAATTCCCAGGGGGCATATCTGGCTGCTATCTGCGCAGCTCCCAGTGTACTGGGCGATCTGGGCCTGTTAAAAGGTAAAAAAGCAATCTGTTATCCCGGATTTGAAGAAAGACTTACCGGAGCAGATGTAACTTTCGAAAAAGTCGTGACGGACGGAAACATCACCACCAGCATGGGCATGGGCACAGCCATAGTCTTTGCTCTGCGTCTTGTGGAGCTTCTTTGCGGTGCGGACAAGGCTGGAGAGATCAAAAAAAGCATTCGCTATGGTCATTTGTCAGAATTATAAAGCATACAGCGGAAACCAAGTTTTACTTTTTTATATGAATTAGAAGCAGAAAAGCCGGTTTTTTTATAAAAAAAGCATGTTTTTTTTATGAAAAAACCGGCTTTTTCAAAAAAACACTGGCGTTATAAAAAGACTTATGCTATCATTATCCAATGACTGTGAATATGGAAAAGTACGTCCACGCAAGTAGTGTGAATTTAAGGAGGATATATACATGAGCGTACAGGTTGAAAACTTAGAAAAGAACATGGCGAAGCTGACCATCGAAGTGTCCGCTGAAGAATTTGAAAAAGCTATCCAGTCTGCTTACCTGAAAGAGAGAGGAAAAATCACTCTTCCGGGATTCAGAAAAGGTAAAGCTCCGCGTAAAATGATCGAGAAAATGTATGGCGCAGGTATCTTCTATGAGGATGCTGCCAACAGTGTTATGCCGATGGCTTACCATGATGCAGCCGAAGAGAGCAAACTGGAGATCGTTTCCAGCCCGGAGATCGATATCGTACAGATCGAAGCCGGCAAACCGTTCATCTTCACTGCAACCGTAGCTGTTAAGCCGGAAGTTACTCTTGGTGAGTACAAAGGCGTAGAGGTTGAGAAGACTGACGTATCCGTAAGCGATGACGAGATCGAGGCTGAACTTAAAAAAGAGCAGGAAAAGAATTCCCGTACCATCGACGTAGATGATCGTGCAGTTGAGAGCGGCGATATGATCAAGCTGGATTTCGAAGGCTTTGTTGACGGTGTTGCTTTCGAAGGCGGCAAAGGTGAGAATTATGATCTGACCATCGGTTCCAACAGCTTTATCCCGGGATTTGAGGATCAGCTGATCGGCGCTAAGATCGATGAGGAACTGGATGTTAACGTAACTTTCCCGGAGGATTATCATGCAAAGGATCTGGCCGGCAAAGCTGCTGTATTTAAATGTACCGTACACTCCATCTCTGTAAAAGAACTGCCGGAGCTGGATGACGAGTTTGCACAGGAAGTATCCGAGTTTGATACTCTGGATGAGTACAAAGCAGATGTTAAGAAGAATCTGGAAGAGAAAAAAGCTGCTGATGCCAAGACAGCAAAAGAGAATGCTGCTGTTGACAAAGCTGTAGAGAATGCCCAGATGGATATTCCGGAGCCCATGATCGACAGCCAGGTAGAGCAGATGATCAACGATTATGCAAGAAGACTGCAGTCCCAGGGTCTGTCCATGGAGCAGTATATGCAGTTTACAGGCACAACTATGGATGCACTGAAGGAGCAGGTTCGTCCGCAGGCTCTGACTCAGATCAAGACCAGACTGGTTCTGGAGAAGATCGCTGAGGTTGAGGATATTCAGATCTCTGATGAGAAGCTGGATGAAGAGCTGGCTAAGATGGCTGAGAGCTACAAGATGGAAGTTGAGAAGCTCAAAGAGCTGATGGGCGACTACGAAAAAGATCAGATGAAGAAAGACATGGCAGTTCAGGAAGCCGTTACTCTGGTTGCCGAGGCTGCAAAAGAGGTTTAATTCCGACTTGAGGAGGCGATTTGCATGAGTTTAGTACCTTATGTCATTGAGCAGACCAGCAGAGGTGAGAGAAGCTATGACATTTACTCCCGTCTGTTGAAAGACCGTATTATTTTTCTTGGAGAAGAAGTGACAGATGTATCTGCCAATATCGTTGTGGCGCAGCTTCTGTTTCTGGAGTCTGAAGATCCGGGAAAGGATATCCATCTGTATATCAACAGCCCGGGTGGTTCCGTAACAGCCGGTATGGCTATCTATGATACCATGCAGTATATCAAATGTGATGTATCTACGATGTGCCTTGGTATGGCAGCCAGCATGGGTGCTTTCCTGCTTTCCGGCGGAGCCAAAGGCAAACGTTATGCTCTTCCGAATGCCGAGATCATGATTCACCAGCCTTCCGGCGGTGCACAGGGTCAGGCTACGGAGATCAGTATCGCAGCAGAACATATCCTGAAGACCAAGAAGAAACTGAACGAAATTCTCGCCGCGAATACAGGAAAACCATACGATGTCATCGCTGCGGATACCGAGCGTGACAACTGGATGACTGCTCAGGAAGCCATGAATTATGGTCTGATTGACAGCGTCATTACAAACAGATAAGAAATAAAAGGATGGGGTTGCTGCAGGATGCGTTCTTTCGATTCAGAAAGAAGGGATTTTGTAACAGCCCCTTAAAGCATTTTACTGGAAAGGAATTATGAACATGGCGTTAAAAGGAAATGAACCAAAGGTCAGATGTTCCTTCTGCGGGAAACCGGAGGATAAGGTGCACAAGCTGATCGCCGGTCCGGACGGTGCCTACATCTGTGATGAATGTATCGAGCTTTGCGCAGAGATTTTGTCCGAGGATATGGAAGAGCCTGCAGTCAGAGGCGCAGAGGGCATCAACCTGATTACACCAAAGGAAATGAAAGCTGTTCTGGATGAGTATGTGATCGGTCAGGATGAGGCAAAAAAGGTCCTTTCGGTAGCCGTATATAATCATTATAAACGTATCCTGAATGAAAAAAATGTGGATGTGGAGCTGCAGAAGAGCAATGTGCTGATGCTGGGACCTACAGGTTCCGGTAAGACGCTTCTGGCCCTGTCTCTTATACACATCTGACGCTGCCGACGATACTCCTTGTGT
>CALZOU010000117.1 GCA_945827805.1 uncultured Lachnospiraceae bacterium | reverse complement strand
AGAGAATAGGCAATAGTAGCAAACAGCACACTGTAAATACCAAGAGGTGTAAACTTGGCCAGTATCGCCAGCACGGCCACATTGATCACCAGTGAAATACAGGCATGACGCACCGGAATGGCCGGCTTTCCGATCCCCTGCAGAACACCATTGGTAATGGTAGACAGAGAATAAAAGATCACAGACACAGAACCCAGCATCAGAAGCTTACCTGCCATGTCTGTGGTAGTCGGAAACAGGAGATGCATGATGGGATCTGCCAGAACTCCCATACCCACGGCTGCCGGAATACACAAAAACATGGTCATCTGAATGGCCTCATTGATCTTGTGTCTGGCTTCCTTCACATTTCCTGTGGCAAAATTGCCGGAAATAGAGGGAAGAACCGCAGTAGATGCCGCATTTGCCAGCGCAATGGGAATATTGATCATGACCATGTACTGTCCGGAAAAAATACCATACTGAATATTAATGTCATCCGCTGCCCAGTCATTTGACATCATAATGGGCGCGAAAAAGGACTGATCCAGATAAGAGCTCAGATTATAGATGCATGTACTGAAAATGACCGGTGTCACCATCAGAAGTATGGTCCGGAAAATATCCTTATAGGAATCTTCCACACCGGAAGTATCGGATGCCACACGTTTCCGGATCGATTTTCTGTTTACATAGAACACAAACAGCATGAAAAGCACACCCGCCAACACACCGGCACCGGTACCCAGTGTACCGCCGGCAGCACCGTAAATTGCCTCTTCTGTCTCTGTGGTGGCAAACCACTCAATAAACAGCCAGGCTGCACCCACACTGACGATGGCGTTGATCAGCTGCTCAATGATCTGGCTGATGGAGGTGGGTGTCATAGTGCCGTGTGCCTGAAAATATCCACGCAGAACGCCAAGAATAGCACACAGAAATATTGTCGGTGCCAGTACTTTTAACGCCAACAGAGCATTTTCACCACCGGCAGGCAAAAGAAATCGCCCGCCAAACCATGCCGCCAGAGCCGCGATACCACCCACGATACAGGCATAGATCAACGCTCCCTTGAACAGCTTGTTTGCGTTTCTGTACTGCTTCAACGCGATCCTCTCCGCCATCAGTTTGGAGATAGCCATGGGAATACTATAGGAAGAAACCAGCAGCAAAATGCTGTACACCGTGTAAGCATAGCCATAATAGCCGTTTCCCAGGTCTCCGATGATTTCCCGCATGGGACTGCGGTACAAAAGTCCGATCATACGTACGATCAGACCGGCAACCATCAGGATAGACGCCTGTTTTACAAAACTGTTTCCTTTCTTTTCTGCCATAAAACGTTACTTTCCTTTTATATATTTTCGATCTGCCAGTCAATAGGTTCGATTCCATGACTGATCAGATACTGATTCGTCTTACTGAAGGGACGACTTCCAAAAAATCCCCGATAGGCTGACAACGGACTGGGATGGGGCGCTTCCAGGATCAGATGCTTTTCAGGATGCAGATAGATTTTCTTGCTCTGTGCCGGTTTTCCCCACAGAATAAAGACCATAGGGCGGTCCTGCTCTGCCAGAATACGGATAGCCGCATCTGTAAACTCTTCCCAGCCGATACCCCTGTGGGAATTGGCCTGATGGGCACGCACCGTCAGTACTGTATTCAACAGCATGACCCCCTGTCTGGCCCATTTTTCCAGATAGCCGTTATTTGGAATATAGCATCCCTCATCTGTTTCCAGCTCTTTATAGATATTCACCAGAGACGGCGGAATCTCCACATCCGGCTTCACGGAGAAACACAGGCCATGGGCCTGACCGTCGCCGTGATAGGGATCCTGCCCCAGGATCACCACTTTCACCTGATCCAGCGGGGTAAAATGAAAGGCATTGAATATATCATCGGGATCGGGAAAAACCTGATGGGTACTGTATTCTTCCTGTACCTTCTGAAACAGGGTACGGTAATATGGTTTCTTAAATTCACTCTGCAGGGCATCTGCCCATGCTCCTGTAATCGGCGGCATCGGTTCACCTCCTGTAAATCCGGCTTGTTGAATTGCTTACGGAGTCATCCGCAAACAATCCACTCTGTAATTATCTTATTTTTCTGCATTTTTGCGCAACAAACACAGAGTCTCTCTCCCAAACTGCTCAACCTCAGTCATTATGTTTTTACAGTTGAAAACTATGGAAATCACAGACGTACGGACACGCCCCGACTCTGCAGATACTGTTTTACTTCACAGATCTCCAGCTCCTTATAATGGAACAGCGAAGCTGCAAGTGCTGCGTCCGCACCGCCCTCTGTCAGCGCATCGTAGAAATGCTCCATAGTACCGGCACCACCGGAAGCGATCACCGGAATCTTCACAGCTTCTGATATGGCTCTGGTCAGCTCAATATCATACCCCGCTTTAGTGCCATCACAGTCCATACTGGTCAGAAGGATCTCTCCTGCGCCAAGAGACTCTGCTCGAAGGGCCCATTCCACAGCATCGATCCCCATATCCACACGGCCGCCGTTTTTATAGATATTCCAGCCACTGCCATCCGCACGGCGTTTGGCATCGATGGCCACCACCACACACTGACTTCCGAATTTCATGGCTGCGTCATGGATCAGCGAAGGGTTCATAATGGCGGAACTGTTGATGGAAATCTTATCCGCACCCTCTCTCAGCAGCATTTTAAAATCATCAACAGTACGGATGCCGCCGCCCACAGTGAAGGGAATAAATACATTGGCCGCTACATCCCGTACCATGTCCACCACAGTATTGCGATTATCCGAGGAAGCGGTAATATCCAGAAAAACCACCTCGTCCGCACCGGCCGCATCATAGGCCTTTGCGATCTCCACCGGATCACCGGCATCTCTCAGATTGACAAAATTCACACCTTTAACGACCCTGCCGTTATTCACATCCAGACAGGGAATAATTCTCTTTGTAAACATCTTATTTTTCCTCCCTGCCAATAGCTGCAAAATTCTTAAGGATCTGTAAGCCAAACCGGGAACTCTTTTCCGGATGGAACTGACAGGCAAAAACATTGCCCTCCTCGACAGAGGCATGGATCGTAGTACCGTATTCGCAGGTGGCTTTTACGATCTGCTCATCCTCCGCCTGCAGATAATAGGAATGCACAAAATATACGTAAGTATCCTCCGGAATATCCTTAAACAGACGTCCTTTATTCTGTATATGCAGTGAATTCCATCCCATATGCGGAATTTTTAAGCCCTCTGCCTCCGGAATTCTCAATATCCTGCCTTTTAAAACACCAAGACCCTTTACACCGGGACTTTCCTCACTTGATTCAAACAAAAGCTGCAGACCGAGACAGATCCCAAGAAAAGGGATACCTCTGTCAACAACTTCATGTATCACATCCACCAGGCCGAATTTTTCCAGATTGGCCATAGCATCACCAAAGGCGCCGACCCCGGGAAGAATGACTTTTTCCGCAGACAGAATCGTATCTCTGTCCCTGGTCAGTACTGTCTCTTCTCCCAGAAGCTGCAGCGCCTTCTCCACACTCTTAATATTTCCTGCATCGTAGTCTAGTATCGCAATCATGATCAGTTCTCCATTGATGTCAAGTTTTTATGTGATAAACTGTTACAGTATACCTGAATTATGTTCTTACAGTCTCATCAGCATATGCTTCGGCCTGCCCTGAACAGTTAAAAGTATATCATACTGCACATAAATTTCAAGAAAGAAGTGCCATCACTGGAATATTCCTCCTGTGACGGCACTTCTTCGCTGCCATATATTTGAGAAAAAAATCCGGTGTTTGTGAGTATCTTTTATCTGCTGACCGGTTTTTCTCTATGTTCCAGTGTGAACCAGAATTCAACACCGTTGGAATAATTCTTTACGCCGCACTGCTGCTGCATGGTATCCATGATGGCCTTTACAATAGAAAGTCCGATACCGCTTCCGCCGTATTCCCGCGTACGGGCTTTATCCACTTTGTAAAATTTGATCCAGATTTTGTCCAGATCTTCCTCCGGGATCTGCCTGCCCGTATTAAAGACAGATGTTTTGACTATACCGTTTTCCACGTGGCAGCGGATATCCAGGATATTCTCTCCCTCAATATGGTTCAACGCATTGGAAATATAGTTTGTAACGACCTCTTCCACACTATACTCATCTCCCCATACGTACAGAGGTTCCGTCTGGTGCAGATTGACTCTTACTCCCTTTTGTTCGATGACCAGACTCGACGATTGCAGCACTCCCTGAATGAGCGCTGTCAGGTCAAAACATTCCATCTCCACCGGTTCACTGGAAAATTCCAGCCGGTTCAGAGAAATCAGCTTTTTGACCATCACATTCATTTTTTTGGCTTCATCCGCTATAACTTCAGCATAAAAAGAACGGCTCTCCGGATCATCGTTTACATTATCGATGAGCCCTTCCGCATATCCCTGAATCAACGCAATGGGGGTCTTTAACTCATGAGAAACATTGGATAAAAATTCTTTTCGCATTTCATCCACTTCTTCTTTTTTGCGGATATCCTTCTGCAGCTGCAGATTGGCTGATTTAAGCTCAGAGATGGTCTTTTCCAGTTCCTCGCTCATGCGGTTAAAATTGTGTCCCAGCACACCGATCTCATCTTTTCCGCCGCTCTCATATTTTGCCTCAAAGTCCAGATTCGACATTCGTTCCGACAGCTGGGTCAGTTCCTGGATTGGACGGGTAAAACGCCGCACAGCAAACCAGGCAATGATCCCCCAGAATACTGCCATAACAATACCGACAACAAAGAAAAAGCTGTTAGCAATCCGGGCACTTTCTCTGATACTTGCCATCGGTGTACGAACGATAAAACTGTAATTACTTTTCAGCTGCCCCCAGATCTCCATGTATAATTCTTTGTTAAAAAAATCGCTGTTTTTTTGCAAGGTATAATATGCTGTCTGCTCGATGATCTCCGGCTTTGCCTTATCCAATCCTGCATTATACCCAAATAACCGACCACTGATCTTTCCTGCTTCTTTTTCCTTCTGATTGCTCAGAACCACATTCTGGTCTGCATCCATCACCAGAAAGAGAAGATTGTTGGCTTCGCAGTACTGCTTCAGTCCTTCCGGCATTTCTTTTTCCATATCCGATTCACTATCATCCGCATTTTCCAGCAGATCGGTAAAATCCTGTTTCTCCAGAAGCTCCATAGCATGTTTCAGGGCATCTGCTTTCTGGGATGTATAATATCTTTCCATAAACAAAAGGTTAGTTATCACACCGCCCAGAATAATCATAAATACCATGGCTATGGTGATCAGCACCAGTTTGGTGCGGATGGAATGCCGGATATTCACACTCTTGGAATATTTGTTGTTCAGTTTATCTTTCATGCTTCTTTTTCAGCCTCAAACTTATATCCCATACCCCAGATCGTATGGATCAGATCGCCTTTGTCGCCCAGTTTGCTTCTCAACTTTTTCACATGGGTGTCGATTGTTCTGGCATCACCAAAATAATCGTAATTCCAGACGTGATTTAATATTTTTTCTCTGGAAAGGGCAATGCCCTGATTTTCCAGGAAGTAACTCAAAAGCTCAAATTCTTTAAAGCTCAGATCTATCTTCTTTCCGTCCACACTGACTTCATGTGCTGTTTTGTTGATCTCTATGCCGCCTGCTGAAAGCATTTCTTCCGCCTCAGCTTTACCGCTGCGGCGAAGAATGGCCTCCACCCGGGCTACAAGGATCTTTGGACTAAAGGGTTTGGAAATATATTCATCTACTCCCAGTTCGAATCCTCTGAGTTCATCCTGCTCGTCTCCTTTGGCAGTCAGCATGATGATTGGAACTTTACTCTCTGCCCGGATCTCACGACAGGTCTGCCAGCCATCCATCTTTGGCATCATAACATCTAAAATGATCAATGCTACATCCCGGTTTGCATAAAAAAGATCCACGGCTTCCTCTCCGTCACCTGCTTCAATTACTTTATATCCCTCCCGGGTCAGAAAGTCTCTGACCAGCTTTCTCATACGGCTCTCGTCATCAACTACCATGATCTTTATATCCTGCATGTCCGTACCTCCTACTGTTTTTCTTTACATTATCAGAGAAATATGGTGATTATGTGAAATCTGCACATAATTATACATTTTTTATGTAACACTTGCGCAAAAAATCAAATTTATCATCGATTTCAAAAAAATATCAGGCAGCACCGCAAATATCCGATTATTCATTGACTGCGTAATATACAAAAAAGCCCGGGACTGTCACAATACAGCGGCACGGGCTTTTTATTGACTTTCATGTTTATCTGTTCAGTACCTTCACAGATACGATTTGCGAACCCAAGAAAATCGGCTATGCCGAAAGGGGACGCTTACACCTGAATAACCATTTTATTTACGAAATATCTCTATAATACGGGAAAATCCATCCTTCAGATATTTACCGATGTTCATGCTGTTCAGCTTATCGAAAAAACGACTGAGCCATTCGCTCATATTGTCCATAGATGGGAGATATTGACTGATCCCTTTAAACATTCCCAGAGAAGTAAAGACAAACTCCAGAACGAACAATACGACTATAAGAATAACAATGATCAGGCCAATGTTCAAAGCCTTCTGCAGACCTGCCGCCACGTCTTCATCTTCTTCCTCATACCCGTATTCATCCTCCATATCACGGTCATAATTTTCCCGGAGGTAGCCGTCCTGTCTGCGTTTTTTCTTCTGCGTGTTTTTTTTCGAAGATGCTTTTACAGGCTCTGTACTTTTTTTCTTTTTGCCAGATTTTGTTTTTTTCTTATCCGCATGCTTTGTGATCTGATCCACCTGTTTTTGTGTAAAAACCATCGTTTTACCTGCAGCGTCTTCCCGGTTATTCTTTAATGTGGTACCATCCGGATTTTTTATGCAAAGCCTTAGATCCTGAAGCAACTCACCCATGGACTGGTAACGATCATCCATTCTGCGATTCATGGCCTTAAGAATGATCAGATTGAGGCGATTGGAAATATCTCCGTACATGTCCTTGGGAGCGATCACATTTCCTTCCATATGATGCATGGCAATCTCCACCACGGAATTTCCCACAAAGGGAAGCTTGCCGGTACACATCTCGTACATGGTCACTCCAAGTGAATATATATCTGTTCTCTGATCCGAATATCCGCCTCGCACCTGTTCCGGAGAACTGTAATATACCGAACCGCAGGCATCTACTGTCATGGTATCAGAAGACTGCATACGGGCTATACCAAAGTCTGAGATCTTGACATTACCATTGGTCGTAATAATAATGTTATCCGGCTTGATATCCCGGTGAATGATCCCTGCTCTGTGAGCCGTGTACAGTGCATCCGCTGCCTGCATGGAAACTGTCTCTTATACACATCTCCGAGCCCACGAGACCGTACTAGA
>CALZOU010000116.1 GCA_945827805.1 uncultured Lachnospiraceae bacterium | reverse complement strand
CAGCAATACTGTGTATGATCGGTTTTCTGGCAATGTAGGAGCAATACTGTGTATGATCGGTTTTCTGGCAATGTAGGAGGATAGTATGGAATTTTGCGGTAAAAAAATACTTGTTTTCGGAACAGGGATCAGCGGTATCGGCGCGGCCGATCTTCTGACAGAACAGGGAGCCGAAGTGGTTCTCTATGACGGTAATGAAAACGTGGATAAAGACGGTATCAGAGCCAGACTGAAAGCTCCCGAAAAAACAGAGCTGCTTCTGGGTGAACTGGAGGATGCGGTTCTGGATACCCTGGATATGGCAGTGTTAAGTCCCGGTGTTCCTACAGATCTTCCCATCGTGCTGCAGATGAAGGAAAAGAGCATTCCGGTGATCGGAGAGGTAGAGCTTGCATATCAGACCGGTGCCGGCCGTGTATTTGCCATAACGGGTACCAACGGTAAGACCACCACAACAGCCCTTCTGGGACAGATCATGAGAGACTATTATCCGGAAGTTTATGTGGTGGGAAATATTGGTACCCCGTATACTTCCGTTTCTGCCCAGATGAGCGAAAAGGCGGTTACGGTTGCGGAGATCAGCAGCTTCCAGCTGGAAACCATCAGGGATTTTCATCCGGAGGTAAGCGCGATCTTAAACATCACAGAAGATCACCTGAACCGACATCATACCATGGAAGAGTATATCCGGGTAAAGGAAATGATCACGGAGAATCAGACAAAAGAAAATACAGTAGTTCTGAATTATGAAGATCAGGTGCTTCGCAAGTTCGGTGAAAAAGCTCCTGCCAGCGTACTGTTTTTTTCCAGCCGCCGCAGTCTTTCCGAGGGTATCTGCCTGGAAAATGATGAGATCGTTCTCCGTTACCATGGAGAAACGATAACCGTTCTTAACGTTCATGAACAGCATCTTCTTGGACTTCACAATTATGAAAATATTATGGCTGCTGTGGCTATGGCATACTGCGCCGGTGTACCCATGGACAGCATTCGCCGCTCTGTGAAAAATTTCCATGCGGTAGAGCATCGGATCGAATTTGTTACGGAGATCAATGGCGTAGCCTATTACAATGACTCCAAGGGAACCAATCCTGACGCGGCGATCAAAGGCATTCAGGCCATGAACCGCCCCACACTTCTGATCGGCGGCGGATATGACAAAGAATCAAGCTACGAAGAATGGATCCGTGCTTTTGACGGTAAGGTGCGTTATCTTGTGCTGATCGGCCAGACCAGAGAAAAGATTGCCGATGCCGCTAGAGCCTGCGGATTTACAGATATTATTATGGAGGAAAATCTGGAGGACGCAGTGGCCACCTGTGCCAGACTGGCAAGACCGGGCGATGCTGTGCTTCTTTCTCCGGCCTGCGCAAGCTGGGGGCAGTTTCCGAATTACGAGGTCCGTGGCCGTATGTTTAAGGAATATGTGCGCCGTATGGCCTGAGGAGGGTTCTCGATTCCCTTTTGAAGGCATATAGTTAAAGTGTAACTGTTCAGAACAGGACGAATCGTATCTGTGAAGGCGCTGAACAGATACCTTAAAGTGAAAGAAATCGGGGACGTTTATGGGGCATTTGTGGATCCGCGGGAAACATCCGGACCGTCTGTTGATGACAGTGATTCTGCTTCTGACAGCCATGGGAATGGTATATCTGTACAGTACAGGCGCTTATTACGGAGAAGCGAGATTCCATGATCATGCCTATTATTTCAAAAAACAATTGCTGGCGGTCAGCCTCGGTCTGGCGGTGATGTACGGTGTATCCTGCATGGAATATACCTGGATCATCCGCCGGGCGGGGCTGTTTTATTTTGCCTCTCTACTTTTGTCTGCGGCGGTTCTGGTGGTGGGAAAGGAGTACAACGGTTCAAAAAGATGGCTGGCTTTCGGCCCGTTATCTTTTCAGCCGGCGGAGTTTGCCAAGGCGGCTGTGATCATCCTGCTGGTTTTTGTGATCAGCAGACGGCCCGGAGAACGTACAGGTTTCTTTTTTACGGTGGGGATTTTTTTGCTGATTTTGCCTATTGTGGCGCTGGTGGGAACTAACAATCTGAGTACGGCTGTGATCATTCTTGGTATCGCTGCCTGCCTGATCTTTATGGCAAACCCGAAGTATATACAGTTTGTGGGTCTGGGCGCAGTTGCCATGTCTATGGCGGGGATCTTTCTTGCACTGGAAAGCTACCGGCTGGAGCGTATTGCAGTCTGGCTGGATCCGGAGAATTACAATAAAGGATTTCAGACAATACAGGGCCTTTATGCCATTGGCAGCGGGGGATTGTTTGGCCTGGGCCTGGGAGAGGGACGCCAGAAGCTGGGATTTGTTCCGGAAGCACAGAATGATATGATTTTTTCTATTATTTGTGAGGAAACAGGACTTTTTGGCGCATTGCTGCTTTTGGGACTTTTTGCTTTTCTGATCATCAGGCTGTATATGCTGTCTGTGCGGGCCAGAGATCTGGAGGGAAGTCTTCTTCTGGCCGGAATCATGACGCACATTGCACTGCAGGTCATTCTGAATGTGGCTGTAGTAACAAATTCTATTCCAAATACAGGGATTACCCTGCCGTTTATCAGCTATGGAGGCACATCCATTGTATTTCTGCATGGGGAGCTGGGGATGGCTCTGGCGGTAAGCCGGCAGATTCCACACCGCACAGATGATCCATTTGTGGCATATACTGGTTACAAGTAAAGAAATGGAGCCAAAAGGTTGAGCCGGATCCGTATTCAGGGAGGAGCCTGTCTTCAGGGGGAAACTGTGATTCAGGGTTCAAAAAATGCCGCGCTGCCCATCATGGCAGCCGCTGTTATACATAAGGGCTGTACGGTGCTGCACCGTTGTCCGAAAATCGCGGATGTATTTGTAATGGAAGGAATTCTGAAAAAACTGGGCGCACAGACCAGTTGGGAAGGGCATTCGCTGATCCTTGACTGTCGAAATATTCACAGTTTCTGTATTTCTTCCTGTGAAACGGAAAAAATGAGGGCATCCATTCTTTTGGCGGGAAGCCTTCTGACACGGGAAAAAAGAGCAGCCATGGGATATCCAGGTGGCTGTGTGATCGGCAGCCGGCCTATCGATGTTCATCTGGAAATATTGAGCCGTATGGGTGTCTGCCGGAGAGAAAATGACGGGAGGCTGATGATGACGGCAGACTGCCTCCACGGAATCCGATATCGTTTTGAGAGACGGTCGGTGGGAGCAACCGAAAACGCCGTCCTGGCCGCTGTGGGAGCAAAGGGATGGACAGTACTGGAAAATGCTGCCTGTGAGCCGGAGGTGATCGCGCTGTGCGGTTTTCTTCGGAAAATGGGAGTAAAGATCTGCGCAGATGGCAGAGGGATGATCTGTATCATGGGAGGATGTGAGCTTTCGGATACGGAATATGTGATACCGCCGGATCGAATTGCGGCAGGAACACTTCTGATGGCCGGGGCTGCTGTGCGGGGACAGGTAACACTCTGTGAGGCACCTCTGGGGCAGCTTGACAGTCTGCTGGCCTTATATCAGAAAATGGGTGGACAATATTTGGTCAGTGGTGGTACACTGAAGACTGACAGTCGCGGTGTGCAGTGGGCTTTGCCTTTGACAGAGACTGCGTCTTATCCCGGATTCCCCACAGATATGCAGCCCCTGCTTATGGCAGTGTGCTGTACCTTACAGGGAGAAAGTATGATCCGGGAGACTATATTTGAAAATCGTTTTCGGACTGCTCTTGAGCTGAGAAAGATGGGAGCCAGGATCCGTATTGACCGGCATAATGCCTGGATCGAGGGACCTTCGGTACTGAAAGGCTGTCGGGTAGAGGCATCGGATTTAAGAGCCGGCGCTGCTCTTGTTATTGCGGCGCTGTGCGCAGAAGGGGAAACGATCATTGATTCCTGCGAATATATTGAGCGGGGATATGAAAACCTGTATGAGAATATCAACCTGCTGGGCGGCAGGATCAGAAGAGAGAATGATGATGTCGATGAAACAGAAATTACAGGAAAATCTGAAAAAAACAAAACAGAAGTTACAGGAAAATCTGGGAATTTTTAAACAGAAACTGCAGAATAAGGAACAACAGAACGGACCGCAGCTGTATGGCGGTAAAGTACGCGGCGAGTTTCGGATAAACCCCAAAGTTGCCGTGGGAGCAGCGGCAGCGCTGGCTGTGTTTGGCGCTGTACTGTGGTTTTTTGTCCATTTTTCCGTGCGCGATGTCATTGTGCTCGGAAATGTTCACTATACAAAAGAAGAGATCACCCAGACCGTACAGCGAGGCCTTTTTGGAAACAATACGCTGGTGGTGAGCCGCAGCCGAAAAAGCTTTTCCCCGGATAATCTGGATCTGGTGGATCAGATCGACGTGGAAATGAAAGATTCACATACTTTACAGATCACTGTACAGGAGCGGCAGCTGATCGGTTACGTGCAGTATCTTGACTGCAATCTGTTCTTTGACAGTGAAGGCAGGGTTATGAACAGTGTTGTACGTCAGGAAGAGACGCAGGAGGAAGGAACACTTCTGACGGCAGAGGCGGTAGGAAAGACAGCCACATCCTATGTGGCTGCCATGAAGGAAGCTCCGTTGATCCGAGGGTTATCTTTTGCCTGGGCGCGGCTGCATGAGATCCTTCCGGTGGATGATGATTCTGTGTTTAATACGATCCTGGGCATCACCCGTATGATCAACAAATACAGCATTTCGCCTGACGCGGTGGAATTTGATGAGGAAATGAACATATCGCTGGTGTACGACGGCGTTACGGTAAATCTGGGTCCGGATAAACTGATGGAGGAAAAGTTGTCCAGAGTGGCGGCGATTCTTCCGAGTATAGAAGGAAAACAGGGTATCCTTCATATGGAGGATTATGACGGAAGCTCTGAAAATATTGTGTTTTCCCAGACACTTCTGGCGGCAGAAGAAATTGATGAGGAAGAGGATACTCAGCCGGATACAGAAAACGATGATACAGAAGCCGATGATACAGAAACGGTATCTCATGAATATGCGATGGTTGACTGGTACGGTGCTGTGAAACTGCGCAGGGAAAACGCGCGGCAGGTAAACACTGTTCAGAGTACGGGAAATGTTCAGCAGCAGACTGGCAGTCAGAGTACAGGAGATACGCAGCAGCAGACTGATAGTCAGGGTACGGGAAGTGCTCAGCAACAGACTGGCAGTCAGGGTACGGGAGATACGCAGCAGCAGACTGGCAGTCAGAGTACGGGAGATACGCAGCAGCAGACCGGCAGTCAGGGTACGGGAAATACCCAGCAGGGAAGTACAGGGCAGGGAACAGGAAGTTCTCAGCAGCAGACGACTGAGCAGGGTGCCGGAAGCACCCAGCAGCAGAACGGAAGCTCTTCTTCGCAGGGAACACAACAGATTCAGATTGATAAGCCGGTATTGAACAATCTGCCATAATATGCATAAAAAGATTGTGAAAACTCAATCAAAAAATGAAAAAAAGAGTTGCGCATTGTTCTTTGGGATTGTATTATATATACGTATATGACTTTATATGGGATTTTTTTGCCCTGAGGGGTTTTATTAATTGTAGTACATTTAGGTTAAAAAGGAGGAAATACTTTGTTAGAGATCATGACAAATGAAGCTGAGTCTTCTGCAAAGATTATTGTAATCGGTGTCGGCGGTGCCGGCAATAATGCTGTAAATCGTATGGTTGAAGAGTCCATCGGCGGAGTTGAGTTCGTTGGCATCAATACAGATAAACAGGCTCTGACTCTGTGCAAGGCTCCCACTGTTCTGCAGATCGGTGAGAAGCTGACCAAGGGTCTTGGCGCAGGCGCCAAGCCGGAGATCGGTGAAAAGGCAGCTGAGGAGAGCATGGAAGAGATCCGTCAGATGATGGAAGGTGCAGATATGGTATTCGTTACCTGTGGTATGGGTGGCGGTACAGGCACAGGTGCGGCTCCGGTCGTTGCCGGTATTGCCAAGGAGATGGGTATCCTGACTGTCGGCGTAGTAACCAAGCCTTTCCGTTTTGAGGCCAAAACACGTATGAGCAATGCACTGGCCGGTATTGAGAAGCTGGAAGCCAACGTGGATACACTGATCGTAATTCCGAATGATAAGCTTCTGGAGATCGTTGATCGCCGCACTACTATGCCGGAGGCATTAAAGAAGGCTGATGAGGTTCTTCAGCAGGCTGTACAGGGTATTACCGACCTGATCAATCTGCCGGCTCTGATCAACCTCGACTTTGCTGATGTTAAGACTGTTATGGTCGATAAAGGCGTGGCCCATATCGGTATCGGTGAAGCTAAAGGTGATGACAAGGCTCTCGAGGCTGTACAGCAGGCCGTTGCCAGTCCGCTTCTGGAGACCACCATCAATGGAGCTTCCCATGTTATCATCAATATTTCCGGTGATATTTCTCTTATGGATGCTAATGATGCTGCCAGCTATGTACAGGATCTGGCCGGAGAGGATGCCAACATTATCTTTGGTGCTATGTACGATGATACTGCTGTGGATACAGCCAGAATCACAGTTATTGCCACCGGACTGGATGATGCGACAGCTAAGATGGCCAGCGTAAAGGATGGCGCTCCCAAGAAAAAAGCCGCAGAACAGAAAACTGCAGCAGCAGAGAAAAAACCGGCACAGCAGAATGCTCCGTCTTTCACTATGCCGACATTCTCCATCCCGGCTGCTACTCCTATGACAAGCACAGTACAGAAAAAGGACATACAGATTCCGGATTTCCTTAAAAACAAGAGATAAACTGATTAATTTTATATGACTTCAAAAAGCACTGTTCCTCTAAAACGGAGGACAGTGCTTTTATATGTTTGCGCATATGAAAAAATGCAGGTTCGTTTTTGGAAAAACTCTTACAGTGGAAAGGTTTTTACGAGTTTTTACGAGGAAAAGAGCTTATTTGGAAAAGAACTTCTCTTTTACAAGCTCAGTGGGCATGTCGAGACCTGTAAAATGCCGGAAAGCAACAGCCCCCTGATAAAGCAGCATGTACATGCCGTTGCTGGTGATACAGCCCCTTTCTTTTGCCATAGAAAGGAAACGGGTCTCCTGCGGATCATAGATAACATCACACACGTTCAGACCGGGATAAAAAATCTCGGGATCAGTAACGATGCAGTTTTCCGGATGGGGATTCATGCCCACAGAAGTAGCATTGATCAGCATGTCGCTTTCTGATACGCAGCGTTTCAGGGCTGTCATGTCGGCAGAATCATACAGCTCTGCTGTGGACTGTGTGGTGGAACAGATTGCTTTGGCCAGTTTTTCGGTGCGCTGGTGAAAACGGCTTGAAGGACGGGAGAAGATATTGATCTTTCGGGCTCCGTCCAGAGCTGCCTGCGCGCAGATGGCGGTACCGGCACCGCCGGCGCCAAGAATGGTGCTGTCTCTTATACACATCTCCGAGCCCACGAGACCGTACTAGATCT
>CALZOU010000115.1 GCA_945827805.1 uncultured Lachnospiraceae bacterium | reverse complement strand
TACACAAGGAGTATCGTCGGCAGCGTCAGATGTGTATAAGAGACAGTGGCTGTTCTGTGTCTGGCCAGCGATATCAAAGATCTGAAAGAAAGACTTTCCCGTATCATCATCGGTTATACTTATGGTAAGGTTTCCGAGCAGAAACCGGTAACCGCCGGCGATCTGCACGCTGAAGGCGCTATGACAGCTCTGCTGAAAGACGCTCTGAAACCGAACCTGGTGCAGACTCTGGAGCATGTACCGGCTATCGTTCATGGTGGACCGTTCGCCAACATCGCTCACGGATGTAACTCCGTTACCGCTACAAAGATGGCTATGAAGCTTGGTGATTACGCTATCACAGAGGCTGGTTTCGGTGCTGACCTTGGTGCCGAGAAATTCCTGGATATCAAATGCCGTATGGCAGGCCTCAAACCGAACGCAGTTGTTGTAGTCGCTACTGTACGTGCTCTGAAATACAACGGCGGCGTAGCCAAAGCTGAACTGAACAACGAGAATCTGGAAGCTCTGGAAAAAGGTATGCCGAACCTTCTGAAACATGTAAGCAATATCAAGAATGTATATGGTCTGCCCTGTGTAGTTGCCATCAACGCATTCCCGACAGATACAAAAGCTGAGCTGGATCTGGTAGAAGCCAAATGTAAAGAACTGGGCGTTAACGTTGCTCTGTCCGAGGTATGGGCAAAGGGCGGCGAAGGCGGTATCGCTCTGGCAAAAGAAGTTATCCGTCTCTGCGAAGAACCGGCTGATTTCCACTACAGCTATGAACTGGAAGGCTCCATCGAGGATAAACTGAACCAGATTGTTCAGAAAGTTTACGGCGGAAAACGTGTTGTTCTTACAGCCAACGCTCAGAAACAGGCAAAAGAGCTGGAAGCTCTCGGATTCGGCAACTGTCCGATCTGTGTAGCCAAGACTCAGTACAGTCTGACCGACGATGCTACCAAGCTGGGCGCTCCGACTGACTTCGAGGTTACTGTACGTAACTTAAAGATCAGCGCAGGTGCAGGCTTCATCGTAGCCCTGACCGGCGAGATCATGACCATGCCTGGTCTGCCGAAAGTTCCGGCTGCTGAGAAGATCGATGTAGACGAGAACGGTAAGATCACAGGTCTGTTCTAATCCGACTTTATCATAAACATATTATATGACGTTACTGACAGGGCCGGCCGTTTACCCCCGGCCCTGTAATGTTCATAACAGTACTGCGACACGCAGTACTACATATAAGAAAGGAAGACTATCCTATGTTTACTTCCGAATATGAAGCACTTTCCAGTGCGGCAGTGTCCAAGAAGAATCTGTTTACCAAGAATCCTCTGGGATTTCTGGTATCTTCCATGGTAGCCGGTATGTTTATTTCCTTCGGCAGCTTCATTGCCATGTGTATCGGCGGTTTTTCCACAGCAGCGGGTTCTGACATGACCAAATTTCTCGTGTCCTTTACCTTTGCTGCAGCTTTAAGCCTTGTCATCATGGCAGGATGTGAGCTTTTCACCGGCAACAATCTGGTATTATCCGCCGGTGCTTTCAAAAAGAAAATCACCTGGGGGGATGCCGTCAAACTCTGGATTGTCTGCTATCTGGGCAATTTCATCGGCTCCTGGATCATGGTGCTGATTTTTGAACTGACCAATATCTGCGGTAATCCTGATATTGCCGCATTCTTTGCCAACACCTCAGCTGCCAAGATGGGCCTGACACCCATGGCACAGTTTACCCGCGGTATTCTCTGTAATATCTGCGTCTGCCTGGCTGTATGGTGTGCTACCAAATTAAAGAGCGAATCCGGCAAACTGATCATGATCGTATGGTGTATCCTGATCTTCATGATCTGCGGATTTGAGCACAGCATTGCCAACATGAGTATTCTGGGCGTTGGACTGTTACATCCCTGCGAGCAGGTATTGACCATCGGCGCATACTTCCAGAATCTCTTATTCGTAACTCTCGGCAATATGGTCGGCGGCATTGTCTTTGTATCCGTGCCGTACCTGATCATCTCCAAAGAGGCATAAATACCGGCATCCCATCCTCTTAAGCATTATATTTATCGTATATTCTCCCGGTACTCCCCGGGCAAATTACATGATTCGCCGGTGTTTGCATAGAGTTCTTCACTCTATAGGAACTGCTCCGAATTATTCGGGGCAGTTTTTTATTCCGTCGTTCTCTTTAATACGTTAAATCATTGCATTATCATCAAAAACATGCTACAATACTGTATAGATTTCTGGAAAGGCATACCTGTACTTTATGCATTGTGAATTGCCTTTCATGAGCTTCTATGCTAATATTATCAGTGTCTGTTCAGCACCTTTCGGACATAAAAACCTGACAGACTGAACATTTATGAGTATTTCGATTAGCAACACTATTTATTCAGACAGAGGAGAATTACAATTATGGAAATGGATATGCGTTTTTTACGGAAGCTGCCCGTACCGAAGGAGATCAAGGAGCGCTTCCCTGTAGATAAATCCATCTCAGACATTAAAGAAGCCCGGGACAAAGAGATGAAAGCCATCTTTGACGGCAGTCTGGACAAGTTTATTCTGATCATCGGCCCCTGTTCAGCAGACAACGAAGATTCTGTTCTGGATTACACCTACCGTCTGGCCAGGGTACAGGAGAAAGTAAAAGACAAACTGTTTATCATTCCCCGTATCTATACCAACAAGCCCAGAACCACCGGTGCAGGATATAAAGGTCTCGTACATCAGCCGGATCCGGACAAAGCTCCGGATATGCTGGAAGGTCTGTTAAAGGTTCGGGATCTGCATACCCGTGCTATCCGCGAAACCGGCATGACCTGTGCAGATGAAATGCTGTACCCGGAAAATCACCGTTATATCTCCGATATCCTGTCCTACTCTGCTATCGGCGCACGCTCTGTAGAGAACCAGCAGCACCGCCTGACAGCCAGCGGTATCGGGATCCCGGTCGGTATGAAAAACCCCACCAGCGGCGACCTCTCCGTCATGATGAACAGCATCGTGGCAGCCCAGAGTTCCCACACCTTTCTGTACAGAGGCTGGGAAGTACAGACCGACGGTAATCCCTACGCCCATGCCATTCTCAGAGGTTACGTAGACAACTTCGGCAAGAGCAGCCCCAACTACCACTACGAGAATCTGGTACAGCTCTACGACATTTATATGGCCAAAGGACTCAAAAACCCTTGCGTCATCGTAGATACCAACCATGCCAACTCCGGCAAAAAATATCTTGAGCAGATCCGTATCAGCAAAGAAGTCCTTCACAGTGTTCGCTACAACAGCGACCTTCACGGCTTTGTTCGCGGTCTGATGATCGAGAGCTACATCGAAGACGGCTGTCAGAAAATCGGCGAAGGCTGCTACGGCAAATCCATCACAGACCCCTGCCTCGGCTGGGAAAAATCCGAGCGACTGATCTACGAGATTGCGGAGCAGTATTGATTGTAAGTTCGTCCTTGTACAACCAACAGGGAGAACTGCAAAAGGGCGGCCTCCTCGATGTTCACTCATCGAGAAAGTCCGCCCACTTCCAAATCACTTTGCCATATCCAGATATTTGCTGCGGCTATAGCGATACAACTCCTCCGCCAGATTCACATCTCTTCCCACTTTCGAATCGCGCAGACGGCACGCAAAACGTCCCGTACTTCCCAGATCATCCACTCGCTTATGAATATCCGCAATTGCATCTTCATCGCTCATATCTTCAGGAATAATATACAGCGTGCACTGTGCCAGATCCTTTCCATACTGATCCATAATCGCCTTTTTATCGTTGGCACGGTCCTGTCCCTCCCAGGCATCAAATCCAGCCTCAATGATCTGGGGCATCAGCGTACCGATACATCCGCAGGAATGCAGGCAGATATACATACCCATATCATGAGCCGCCTTTGTGATCTTCTTGTACTGGGGGAGGAACAGCTCACGATACGTATTCGGTGAGAAGAAAGTACTTCTCTCCGTTCCCATATCATCATGGAACAGGATCATGTCACTGTGATATACATCATGAGCAATCTCCATCAGGCGAATATGCCAGTCCACAAGCTTGTCATAGAACTCCGTCAGCTCATCCGGTGATTCCAGCAGCGCACAGAAGGCATCTTCAAAACTTGTCAGATCAGCTGTTCTCTCAAAAAGTCCATTGACAATGACAAAATAGCTGAACCGATCCGGTGTGATCTGATTCTTATAATTGTCTTCATAATCTTTCTTCCAGTCAATTGCATCCAGATCCGGCCATTTGATCTCTTCTTTCCAATTCTCAATATCAGAAAGTGCCCTTGTTCCGGGAGTAACCATTGCCGCACGGGACAGAGGCTCATAGGTCCATTGAATACCAAACCAGTCCGTACCGCCAAAATTACGGGCCTTTGCGTCAGGCATAACCAGGGGCTGGATCGGATTATTTTCAATGGACTGGTTGGGAACCCACAGGGGCATCTCACCATTCAGCATACGAATCATATTTTCCTTTGGAGTGATCGGATAATTATATTTTGGAACAATAATGTTTGGTGCCCCGTAAATTCCCGGCACCGGATACTCACCCACAACTTTAAGTTCGTTTTCAATAAGTTCTCTGTAATCTCCCATAAAAACACCCTCTTTCTTATTTTTAACCTCATTTTAAAAAAATGCGCGAGGACCTCTTAGCAGATCCCCGCGCATCGCATACTGATCAAATCATTCTGTTTTTGCAGATCAAGCCTTAGCTTTTCTTGCTGCGATCTCGCTCTGATACTGAAGAACTTTTTCTTTTGTCAGACGGAAACCGAAGGTAATCAGAACACCGGCAATAATAAGAGCGATAGCCGGGATCAGGATGAATGCCATACTGATCGCATTCTGAAGCTCAACAGAAGCTGCTGTCGGATCGATATCAGCAATAGCTGCACCTGCAAGACCGGCTGCCAGACAGGAGTTGATGATGATACCACGAGTCATGATGGAAACCTTCAGCGGAACGTTCTGCAGACCGGAGATCCAACCTGTAGCGTTCTTTCCTGTCTTCCACTCGGAGTAAATGATCGTATCTGCATACAGAGCCGGTGTACATGCATAAGCAATACCATAGCCGAAACGTGCAACAGACATAAAGATCAGAACAGCCATTGTGTTGAAGCGCATTACATAAGCAAGTACGCAGAACACTGCCATAATGTAGAAGCAAAGGAGTGTTGTATTTCTGGTAGAGATCTTATTGCTGACATATTTGGACAGATAAGATCCAACAACACAAAGGATATTGGAAATCAGGATGTATGTTGCCAAAAGGCCTGCATTACCTGCTACATAAGTAAAGTAATAAACAGCGGCGCCCATACATACGAAGTTGAACATCCATTTAGCCACATCGGCGATCAGAAGAGCGATCAGAGGCGGATTCTGTGCAAGTGCTCTTAACAGGTCACCACCGCTTGTGCGGGTTGTATCTTTCTTGGCTTCTGTAACTGTCTCTACTTCCTCGTATCCTTCAAACATTTTGAAGTGAGCGAAGTACATAACAGCCATGATCACACCAAGGATGAAAGCTGTAGCACCAAATTTATTGGTCTCACCGATAAATCCGGCTACTACTGTAGCGATCGGCATACCTACATATGCAAATAAAATGTTGGACATATTTGCCCAGAATGCTCTGGTAGATGCCAGCTGTGATCTGTCTTCCGGTGTCTTACCGGCAACAGCGATCATAGATACATTGGCTACATACGGGAAGTTCCAGCATACATGGCTGAGAACAGCGCCCAGGATGATGATAATTGCGGAAATCGCACCGTCACCGACTTTGATAAACTGGAACGCATACAGGAACGGTACCAGCCACGGAAGAAGGATCAGCCAGGAACGATAACGTCCCCATTTTTTCGGTTTAATACTGTTCAGAATAGCACCATACATCCAGGAAAGACATGCATCGATCGTACTTGCTACTGTAGTGATCGTTGCTGCCATACCAGGAGCAAATGCTGCAAGGTTCGTCAGGAAGAAGTTGAAGTAATAGGACTCAACAGCTGTCATTAAACTAAATGCACAGTCGCCGACACCATAGAAGATCTTCAGCTGCTTGCTCAACGGTTTTGCCTGCTGAACTTGTTTGTTGCTTGCATCACTCATAAAGATTCCTCCTCTTTCTTTTTATATGTACAAATCCACCTTGTACACAATTTATAAAAGAATTATAAAACATATCGAAAATATGGTAAATCCGCACAAAGCCGAAGTGACCCTGATAAGCTTCCGACATTTTGTACAGTTAAATAGGTAAATGTGCTAATTCTGTATTTTTTGAGCAATATTTATGTTATACCCCCTGTTTTTTTGCTAGAATATAGTGAAATAAACGAAAGGTTAGCCCGATTTCAGCGAAAATCGGGAATTATTGTGTTATGTCAGAGCAAGTAAGAGAAACAGAAACCGAAGATTCCGACAAAATGGGGCAAAGCCCGGAAGAAACAGTTACATATTGTCCGGAGCTTATGATCCCCTTCCGCTACAGTCAGGAGGATGCTATCCGGGCGTTTCATGACTATTATGACGGCCGGCCCCTTCTTCCCTCTGTGATCAAAAAAGATCCTGCCCCGGAGGAAATGCAGGGTGGTTTTGTCCCCTATCTTCTGTATTCCGGCACCGCCGATGTAGACATCACCTATGAAGCGCAGGACTCCCAGAAGGTAGGCGGCGATCCCAAGGTGGTAAAACAGCTGAGAGACTATACCGTTCACAGAGCCGGAACCGCAAAATATCACCGGGTTCAGGTAAACGCTTCAAAAGAAGTGACCGATGCCTTTATGGAAACCCTGGAACCCTTCCAGTACAAAGATTTAAAGCCCATTGAAGAGACCGAAGAGGCCGACAGCCTCCAGGAGCTGACAGAAATTGCAGAGGATCGAAAGAACGCTGAACGAAAGCTGTCATCTACGATCTGTGAATCTTTCCGTGGCACTGTCCGACATGATTACGTAAAAGAGAGAGAACAGCACATCACTTTTCATGATGAAAAAGTCGAATGTGTGTTGTGTCCCATGTGGGTGCGTCAGGTCAAGATCGGCCGTCGATATTACAATTTTGCCATGAACGGTCAGACAGGAAAAATCCATGCAGACATACCGCCTTCACGTATTAAATCCATTCTGACTTTCCTGGGCTGCTTTATTGTCGGAACCGGGATTCCCTATCTTTTGATGTGGCTTACATGGCATTATCTCGGAAGAGGAACCGAAACTTCCGGACAGGTGATCGCGCTTCTTTCCGTCATTTTTGGATTTATTGCCACAAATGTTTTTATGCAGAAACTGTTTCGCAGAATGAAGCAGCCTAAAAACCCATTGCCCAAGCCCAATCTGGCACAAAAGCATTATGGTAGCTGTACGGTTCATCTCACCGTGGAGAAAGAAAAGCTGGTTCGCCGGCAAATGGTCAATAATCGGAATGTTGCCGTCAAAACGGAAGAGTATTGAC
>CALZOU010000114.1 GCA_945827805.1 uncultured Lachnospiraceae bacterium | reverse complement strand
ACACAAGGAGTATCGTCGGCAGCGTCAGATGTGTATAAGAGACAGGGGTGATAGTAAGAAATATGAACGGTAAATCCGATTTTGTCTGCACACTGAAACAGCATTTTCAACCGGATATCCGCATCCTCTTCACCGATATTATCCGCATCCAGATCTTTTACGGCAAGCAATCCGACGATTACTTCTTCTTTATGCAGTTCCTCGGGATATGCAGGAAGAAACAAACCTTCTATCGGTTGACTGCGAAAATAATCCAGGCACTCCAGAAAGTTCTTTTTGTTTTCGTCTTTCCTTTTTAACACCATCACCAGTGTCTGTACAGCATGATCCCAGTGTCGGATATGCAGAAGAAGCTCCATATGTTCCTCTGTTATATCTGATGAAGTCAACAATTCTCTGACCAGGGAATTTTCCACAGAAAAATGCTCTTTAGCGTCCGAATACAGACCATTGTATTCTAACACATGTTCCAGAACATCCAGGATAGGCTGTTGATACTGTGCCGTCCTCTGTTTTTGCAAAAGGATCATCTGGCCTAATAAATGTCCCTGGCTGTCTGTCTGACTGAGCATACAGGCAAAGGGAAATCTCCCTGTTCTTGTATCATACAGCTGCAGAGGCTCTTTCCAGGCTTTTTCAAATACGCCGGCAAAAGGGGCATCTTCCATCTTGTTATTCTCATACTTCCAACGGTCTTTCTCCCAAAAACTTTTCCATACTGTGTCTATCTCTTTTCGGTCTGTCGATTGACTTGCTGCTGTAATTTGAAGCCTCGTATCCACAAAAAACATACTTCCCAGCATTTTTTCACTGGCATCGATCAGGAATTGATAGGGCTGCTTCCTTCGAACCACACTCATCAGTGCATCTTCCCAGTTCTGATAATATACCAGAGCATCACTCAAACAGTCAAATACTTCTTCCAGCGCTGCCGTTTTCAGACTTACTACATCCTGTCGATGTACCAGCACGACCTCACTGGACGCAGATCCCCGAAACAGGTCACTGATCTTCCCCACATAAATATAATCCGGTTCCGGGTCTCTGTCATTATTCAGATGACGGATTCCCATGATAGTAGCCTGGGGAGAACGGATCGTAGCTACCGGATTATAGGCTTTCAGCCATTGCACCACCATGGGCATACTCAGACGCACAGCTTCCTCCTTTTTTCGGTCTCATGACCGAATAAATATTATATATCTTTTTCTTTTTGGTTTTATATGACGTATATCTTTTTATTTAAAAGGTTTATACTGTTACAAGATAGTTCGTTCAAAATACCAAGTACAGTATAACCCATAACCGTGTTTTGTTCAACAGCATCTGTCAAGGAGGTAATATTATGTTAACAGCAAAACAGAATATGATCGAATGTATGAAAGGTTCCAAAGGCAATCCGGATCGTTTCGTTAACCAGTATGAGGCGATTCAGCTGCTGTTCCATCCCTTTATGTTCACCAGCCCGCTTCTGCAGGAAGGTATGGAAAATATAGTGAATGCCTGGGGCGTAACCAACACTTTTCCAAAGGGTGTTCCCGGTGCCTTCCCGGTACATACGCCGGACAAGATCGTTGTCAAAGACATTGAACACTGGAAAGACTACGTAAAAGCACCTTCCTTAAAGTTTCCTCAGGAAATGTGGGATCAGTGCAAAGCCATGTACGATGCTGTAGATAGCGAAAAAGCATTCAAAGCCACCTTTGTGGCTCCGGGACTTTTCGAGCAGACCCATCATCTGTGCGAGATGGTCAACGCGCTGACCTATTATATTGACTACGAAGATGAGATGCATGATCTGATCAAATATCTGACTGAATGGGAGCTGGAACTGGCCGACGGTATCTGCAGCCATCTCCATCCGGACATGCTCTTCCATCACGATGACTGGGGCGGTTACGCTTCCCTGTTCATGGGGAAATCCATGTTTGAAGAGTTCCTTCTGGAGCCTTATAAAGAGATTTATGGATACTACAAGAACCATGGTGTGGACTATATTGTACATCATTCCGACAGCTATGCTGCTCCGCTGGTACCGGATATGATCGAGATGGGTATCGATGTATTCCAGGGATGCATGGAAACCAACAAAGTAGACGAGCTTATTGCCAAATACGGCGATCAGATTTCCTTCATGGGCTGTATCGAAAACGGTATCTGCGATATTCCTAAATGGACAGACGAAAGTGTTGCCGCATATACCCGTCAGGTTTGCGACAAATATGGCATGAAGAGTTTCATTCCGTGTATCGCTCAGGGCGGTCCCGGTTCTGTATATCCGGGTGTATATATGGCCATCACCAATACCATCGACAAGATCAATGAAGAAAGATTTGGCATCAAAGATCCTGACAGCATGCGTGCTCCGATCCAGATCATGTTCTGACAAAGCCAACCCTCAGCTAAATTTTATTATAGAAAATGCTCCGGTACGTCCGGGGCATTTTTGCCGCTTGACAAAAGAAATGGAATTGTATACATTCAAGGATAGATACATTCTATTTTTTCAAAGGAGGAATAATAATGATCAGAGAAATCCTTAACAACGATATGACTGCTGTGGAACAGAGCAAAATGGCTGTTGTAGATTTTAACGCAGTGTGGTGCGGTCCCTGTAAGATGCTTGGTCCGGTGCTGGCAGAGGTTTCTGAGGAAATGACGGATGTTGACTTTTTCGGTCTGGATGTGGATGAGAATCCGGTACCTTCTGTGACTTATGGAATCCACAGTGTGCCGACGCTCATTCTGTTTAAGGATGGGCTGGAAGTGGATCGGTTGATCGGGCTGGTGCCGAAGGGTGAGCTGGTGCGCTGGATCGCTGAAAACAAGTAAAAAGTTAGGTTTTGAAGGGGCTGGCGGCGATGCATAGCCGCCAGCCCCATTTACTTTACTGAGTTAAAATTGAAACGAACAATGGATCAATGAACTGCACCGATGAGATCGGTGAGTTTTTCTATGTTGTGACGTTTCATGTAGTTCTCTATGCCTTCGGCGATCTCCACGGTGGCGTAGGGATTGAAGAAATTGGCGGTGCCTACGGATACAGCGGTTGCTCCGGCGAGGATGAATTCCAGGGCATCTTCGGCGGTGGCAATACCTCCCATACCGATGATGGGAATATTTACGCTCTGGGCCACCTGATAGACCATGCGGACGGCCACGGGCTTGACCGCCGGGCCGGACATGCCGCCGGTTTTGTTGGCCAGGGCAAAGGTCTGGCGTTCTACGTCGATCTTCATGCCGGTCAGGGTATTGATCAGGGATACAGCATCTGCGCCGCCGGCTTCTGCTGCCCGGGCCATTACGGTAATATCCGTAACGTTTGGGCTAAGCTTCATGACTACCGGCTGAGCTGCCACTTTTTTGACCTCACGGGTGATGGTTTCTACGGCTTTTGGATCCTGTCCGAAGGCGATACCGCCTTCCTTAACATTCGGGCAGGAAATATTGATTTCCAGAAGATCCACCGGTTCACTGGCCAGGCGCTCTACTACACGCAGGTATTCTTCGGTAGAATGGCCGCAGACATTGACCATGATCTTGGTATCATGCTGTTTTAAAAAGGGAATATCCCGTTTGCAGAATACATCAATACCTGGATTTTGCAGACCAATGGCATTGAGCATGCCGCCGGTGGTCTCGGCCACACGGGGCGTGGGGTTTCCGGGCCACGGTACATCGGCCACACCTTTTGTCACTACGCCTCCCAAACGGGACAGATCTACAAATTCACTGTATTCCATACCGGATCCAAAGGTTCCGGAAGCGGTCATTACCGGATTTTTCAGCTCTACTCCGGCGATATTTACTCTTGTATCGATCACAGTTCTACCTCCGTACTTAAGAATACCGGACCATCTTTGCAGACACGTTTATTTTTTACCTGAGAATGATCATCTACCTCAGTGGACTGGCATACGCAGCCAAGGCAGGCGCCTACGCCGCAGGCCATTCTCTCTTCCATAGATACGTAACAGGGAATATTATTCTCGAGACCGTAAGCCTTCAGTGCCCGAAGCATGGGTTTCGGACCGCAGGCAAAGATCATATCTGCTTTCAGGTCATTTTCACGAATGGCATCCAGTACATTACCTTTCGTACCGGCGCTGCCATCCTCTGTGGCGATCACCAGTTCGCCGGCCTTTTTCATCTCATCTGTCAGAAACAGCTCATCACGGTATCCCATGACCAGTACAGGCTCACCCTTTAACTGTTTAGCTGTCTCCAGCATAGGCGGAACACCGATACCGCCGCCGATGAGAAAAACTCTCTTACCTTCTGCTTCTTCCATCGGGAAACCATTGCCCAGAGGGCCGAGCACCTCTACACTGTCACCGGCTTTCAGCGCCGCAAACATTTCTGTTCCTTTGCCTACTACGCGGTATACCAGACGCAGTGTTCCTTTTTCCTGATTGATCTCACATAGACTGATGGGGCGGGGAAGAAGATGACCGCCATCGTTACAATATACAGATACAAACTGTCCCGGTCTTGCCTGGGCTGCGATCTTATCTGTCTTAAGCCACAGACTGTAGATATCCTTTGCGATACAGTCCTGTGAAATGACTATACATTTTTCTTTTACTTTCATCTATGTCGACGCTCCTTATTTTGCAGCTTCCAGGGCACCCTGAATATCTGCCTGCATGTCAAGCACAGCCTGTCTGGATGCTTCAGCATAATTTTCAGCACCAAAAGAAGCGTATTTTTCCTGTTTGTAAGCGGCAATGATGCCACGGGAAGAATTTACGATAGCGCCCAGTCCGTCATCATTAAAGAAGTGTACCAGATCTGCGCCCTTTCCGCCCTGTGCACCATAGCCCGGTACAAGGATAAAAGATTTCGGCATGATCTTTCGCAAAGTCTTGCCCATCTCCGGATAAGTAGCGCCTACAACAGCACCGACATAGCTGTAGGTATCGCCCATCAGTTCTTCGCCCCAGGCAGCTACCTGCTCACCTACCAGTTCGTACAATGGACGGCCATCCACCAGACGATCCTGGAACTCACCACTGGAAGGATTGGAGGTTTTCACCAGAATAAACAGACCTTTTTTCTCTTCTTTACAGATTTTCATGAAGGGTTTAACACCGTCAGAACCAAGATACGGGTTTACGGTAACAAAATCCTCATGGAACCCGCTGAAGCTGTGGCTGCCCACCTGCACCTTGCCCAGATGACCTACGGCATAAGCTTCGGAAGTGGAGCCGATATCGCCTCTTTTGATATCGCCGATAACTACCAGACCCTTTTCCTGGCAGTAGCTTACAGTTTTTTCGAAAGCTTTCAGACCTTCAATACCGAACTGTTCATACATGGCGATCTGAGGCTTAACAGCCGGTACCAGTTCATATACCGCATCCACAATGCCTTTATTATACTGCCATACAGCCTCTGCTGCTCCTTCCAGAGTCTCACCAAACTCAGCAAAAGCTTTTTTCTGGATATACTCCGGAATATAATTCATCATGGGATCCAGACCTACAACAATGGGGGCCTTCGTTCTTTTGATTCCTTCGATCAGTTTCTGTATCATCTCTTTTTCCTCCGTTTTCTATTATGCTTCATAGACGATATTTCCGCCACAGACGGTCATCATGACCATACCTTTTACTTTTTTGCCATTAAAGGGGGTATTTTTCCCTTTAGATGCGAATGTACTTACGTCAATGGTATATTCCTTCTCCGGATCAATGATAACCAGATCCGCAGCCTTTCCGATCTCCAGAGAGCCTCTGTCGATTCCAAGGATTTTTGCCGGATTGTAGCTCATCTTCTCTGCCATCTGCATGGGTGTGAGAATACCGGTATCTACCAGTTCTGTAATGGTCAGTGCCACGCTGGTTTCCAGACCCACGATACCGAAAGCCGCACTTTTCATATCTGGTCCCTTTTCCTGTCTGGCATGAGGTGCATGGTCTGTGCTGATTACCTCAAAAGTACCGTCCTTAAGTCCCTCGATCAGTGCCTGTCTGTCTTCCTCGGTACGAAGCGGCGGGTTCATTTTATAATTGGAGTCATTTTCCACGATATCTTTGGAGGTCAGGGTGAAATGATGCGGACATACCTCACCGGATATATTTAAGCCCTTTTCTCTGGCAATGCGAAGCATCTCAGCAGCTCCTTTGGTGGACACATGGCACAGATGGAGACGACAGCCTGTCTCTGCAGCCAGAAGCATATCTCTGGCAGTGATCGTATCCTCCACACTGTTGGTGATGCCCGGCAGGCCGAGGGATCTCGTATATTCATCCGCATTGACGCAGCCACCGTTGACCAGGCTCTTGTCCTCACAGTGATCAAGGAGAACCATATCCTCCTCTGCCATCACTTCCATGGCCTTTCGCATCAATAACGCATCCATGACAGATTTGCCGTCCTCACTTAAAGCCGGCACACCTGATCTGGCTATGGCACGGATATCTACCAGTTCTTCACCTTTCTGTCCAATGGTCACGGATCCGGTCTGGATCACATTGACGCAGGCCAAAGATCTGGCCTTGTTTGTCACATAAGCGATACGGTCTGCACTGTCCATTACCGGTTTTGTATTTGGCATGGCCACCACTGTTGTCACACCACCGCGGGCAGCTGCTCTGGCACCTGTCTCCACATCTTCTTTATAAGTGAGTCCCGGATCTCTCAGATGTACATGAAGATCCACAAGGCCCGGCATGACATAGCAGCCGGCGGCGTCCACGATACGGTCTGCTTCCTGCTTGGGAAAAGCATCACTCATTACATTTTCCCGAATATAAACATCTTCCACCTTATCTCTTCCTGTCGCCGGATCAATCACCCGGCCATTTTTTACGATCAGATTCATAAAGCCTCCTGCATTCTGCAAAATTCATTTGCTATGTACGTCGTATCTGCACATATTCTGCCACTATCATACACGAAATCTTTCTCGAAAGAAACCCTTTTTTTCCTTGACTTATACATAATGAAAAGATATAATCACGTTTATAGATCGGTTGTTCAATGTAATAGATTCACTAGTTATTAGAGATTATATTATATTCACAATATAATCTGTCATAGCTGGTGTTTTTTTATTCTCTGAAATAGGCACCGGTAATATTTATTTTCTAATTTTTATGGAGGTAACACTATGTACAAGGGAACTGTTAAGTGGTTCAATGCAGAAAAAGGCTACGGCTTCATCACAGGCGAGGACGGAAACGATGTATTCGTACACTTCTCTGCTATCGTGGCTGAGGGTTTCAAATCTCTCGAAGAGGGACAGGCCGTAACTTATGATTTAACAGAGGGCGCTCGCGGTATGCAGGCTGCTAATGTTGTTAAATGCTGATTCTGCCGTCGTTGTAGATATTGTTGAGGACATTGCTTTTGGGCAGTGTCCTTTTTCATTTGGGGGACGGACGGAACTGCGTGAAAATGAGTGCATTTTTTATGAACGGACGAAACAGCATCAAAACAGTGCCGGCCCCTGGGATATTCGTAACTCTCGTGCTCCTACTGCGCTCGCTCCGAGCCTGTAGTCTCGGAGTCGTGCTCGTTAAA
>CALZOU010000113.1 GCA_945827805.1 uncultured Lachnospiraceae bacterium | reverse complement strand
TCTACACAAGGAGTATCGTCGGCAGCGTCAGATGTGTATAAGAGACAGTAGGTGGGGTAACCGTCAGACTTGATCAGGATCATGTCGTCCAGTTCCTCGTTATTTACGGAAATATCGCCATAGATTTCATCGTGGAAAGTCGTGGTTCCCTCTGTAGGCATATTGATACGGATAACGTAGGGCTTTCCGGCTGCCAGATTAGCCTCGATTTCTTCCTTGCTCAGATGCAGACAATGCTTGTCATATACGGTAATCTCTTTGCCGGCCACTGTGGTACGCAGAGAATCCAGACGTTCCTTATCGCAGAAGCAGTAATATGCATCACCCTGCTCGATCAGCTTTTTGGCATATTCCAGATAAATACCCTGGGCATTTCTCTCACTCTGCACGTAGGGGCCAACACCGCCATCCTTGTCCGGTCCTTCATCATGTACCAGACCGGTATCTTTCAGTGTACGGTAGATGATCTCCAGCGCACCTTCCTGAAAACGCTCCTGATCTGTATCCTCGATACGCAGCATAAAACTGCCGCCCTCATGCTTAGCGATCAGGTATGCGTACAGTGCGGTACGCAGATTGCCGACATGCATACGGCCTGTGGGACTGGGCGCAAATCTTGTCTTTACTTTACTCATAATTCTCCTCCTGAAAACTTATATACGGATCCTCCTGTCCGCCGGTGCCTTTTCCTTAAATTCGATCCTTCGGGAAACACTGAGCGCAATGGCCAGCTCCGCCATCTGGAACAGACTTGACGTACCGCCGTAGCTGAAAAACGGCAGCGTGATACCGGTGGTGGGGATCAGATTGATAACAACCGCAATATTCAAAATTACCTGCAGCGCCATATGCGCCATGATACCGGTCACCATCAGGGAACCATACAGATCCGGCGCATTCTGCGCGATAAAAAACAGACGATATAATAAATAGCCAAACAAAAACAGTACCAGCAGCATGCCAAAAATGCCCAGCTCCTCACAGATGATCGTAAAGATCATATCGTTCTGTGCTTCCGGGATACTGCTGAGCTTCTGGGCACTGTTGCCAAGGCCCTTGCCAAAAAGGCCGCCTGAACCGATGGCATATAATCCCTGGATAACCTGATACCCGCCGTAATCCGAATATTCCTCCGGATGCAGCCAAACCTGAATACGACGCAGACGGAAACTCTCGGTCACACTGGAATCCAGAGTACTGGCATAATAGACAACACCAAAGGCCATTACACCTATGATCAACAAGAGTAGCATAAAAGGTGCCGTTTTCGGATGACTGACAAAAATGATCACCATGGTAATCATACCGATGATCAGACCCGTACTCAGGTTATCGGTAAACTGCCAGGCTGCTACAGCCGGCAGCGCACCGACAAAGATCAGTGTCATCGTGCCCTTTAACGTATTGACCTTTCTTCCCATCAGAATGATCAGATACGGTATAAAGACGATCACCGCGATCTTGGCGATCTCTGAAGGCTGGAACTGTACACCGATCTTTAACCAGCGGCGGGAACCATTGGCCGAAACACCAAGCGGTGTAAAACGAACCATTGCCATCAGGATAATGGACACTACATACAAAAGCCCTGCCCAGTTTTTCAGATAGTGATAATCGAATCTGGAGATCCAGACACAGATCAATACCGCACCCACACTGATGGGAGCCTGGTGACGCAGATACCACATACTGTCATTGGCCATTTTGGAATTCGTGGCTGCGTCATAGGAACTGGCACTATACAATATTATCAGACCGAAAGCCACCAGAAGGATAATGACCGCTAAAAGATTATAATCATAATAATCCCTGCGGGTTCTGGCATCTCTAACAGCCCTCCCTATTTCTCGAAACATATTCTCCCCTTATCATGCCAAAGTCCGCGAAAGAAGCCGCGGACAACGTTGTTAGCATAAACATAGCATAGTTATAACATATACGATTGCTTTTTTCAAACGCAAATCCTTATTTTATCAAGAAAGCTGCTGAATAAATGTCTGTGCGTATTCGATAAACTTTCTGGCCGCCGGGGATGCCATGGAAAGTGACGGCACCGCCAATCCCAGCCGTCTCACCGCCCGGGGTGAAAGCGGCAGTGTACGTACATTGGTATCATTGTGCTCCAGCACCATCCCGGGCAGGATACTGATGCCCAGTCCGCAGGAGACCATGGCCACGATCGTGTAATCATCTTTGGCCGAATAACGAATATCCGGATGGATCTGCTTCTGCTCCAGCAGCCGGTGGATATCAATATCTGTACCCCGTTCGGAAATAATAAAGGTACGGTCATTAAATTCTTCCAGTGGGATCTCCTGCTGCCCTTCCGTCACATATTCCGGCGGCAGCACTGCCAAAAGCGGATCCTCAGTCAGCGGGATCCAATCATACCAGTCCTCCGCATTTTCACTGAAAAAGCCCATATCCACTTCCCGACGCTGCATCCAGCGAAGGATGTCCTCCGCTCCGCCTTCCTTAAAATGGATCTCAATGGACGGATAGTCCTTCTGAAACTCCCGGATGATCTCCGGCAGCCATTTTCGGGAAATGCTGGAATATGTACCTATATGTAATGAACCCTGATTGAGATCATGCATATTTTCTACGGTCTGCCGCAGATTATCCTGGCATTGAACGATCTGACTCACATAGGGCAAAATCTCCTCCCCTGTCGCCGTCAGGTACGCCCCGTTTCTGTCCCTGTAAAAAAGTGACAGTCCCAGTTCCTGCTCCATCCGCTTTAATGTATGGCTGACACCGGACTGGGTATATCCCAGAGCCTGTGCCGCGCCGGAAAAGCTGCGATGACGTACAACCTCCATAAATACATGATATTTGCTGATTTCCATAATGTCTCATCCTCATTAATGTTTACTGACACCGGACTCTTGTTTCTGCAGATACTGTCTGCATGCAGTTCAAGGTAAACATAGAGCAGTAAAAAATTTCTTCGTAGTTTCTGCTAAACCGATCTGACTTCATTCGGCAAATTACCAGTATGGTACACTCTTTTTATAGAAAAAACAACCTTTACCGGAAAAATTAATGACATTTTGTCATATTTGTTCATACTAATATGAATCATTGTCGCTTTACCAAAAATTATTTTTCATTATAATAATAACTGTTGACTTACTGAAGGAGGAAATTGTTATGAATTCATCTACTGTAGCTATTTTGATCGCATTCGCCTGCTATCTGCTGCTGATGATCGTGATCGGTGTCGTCTGTATGAGAAAGACCGGCAGCGCCAGCGATTATTTTCTCGGCGGACGCGGACTGACGGGCCCCATCGCCGCCCTCTCCGCCCAGGCTTCCGATATGAGCGGCTGGCTCCTGATGGGTCTGCCCGGTTCCGTATACGCGCTGGGCACCGGTCAGGCATGGATCGCCATCGGCCTTGGACTGGGCACCGTTATCAACTGGCTGGTTATCGCCAAGCCTTTACGCGCCTACACTATCGTGGCCAATAACTCTCTGACCCTGCCGGAATTTTTCGGCAACCGTTATCAGGACAAGAAAAAGATTTTGCTGGGTGTATCCTCCGTGATCATCTGTATCTTCTTCCTTGTCTATACCGCTTCCGCACTGGCTTCCGGCGGCAAACTGTTTAACGCTGTATTTGGTATCGATTACCATGTAGCCATGATCATCGGTGCTGTGGTTATCCTGCTGTACACCTTTATGGGCGGTTTTCTGGCCGTCTGCACCACAGACTTTGTCCAGGGTATGCTGATGCTGATCGGCCTTTTAGTTGTTCCGATCATTGCCTGGGGCTTTGTGGGCGGAGATTTCGCCAACCTGCTGGCACAGTCCGGTGTAAATTCAGAGCATTATATGAGCCTGTTCTACAACGGTGATCATCCCATCACCGTGACAGAGATCCTGTCCAATCTGGCCTGGGGTCTCGGCTACTGCGGTATGCCCCACATTCTGATCCGTTTCATGGCCATCAAGAATGAAAAAGAGCTGAAAAAATCTTCAGTGATCGCCATTGTTTGGGTAGTGATCTCCCTGACCTTCGCTGTTGTGATCGGTATCGTGGGCAGAGCCTTCCTGTTCCCGAAGATTCTCGGTGCAGAAGGTGCCGCTTCCACAGAATCCGTATTTATCGAAATGATCACAAAGGTATTCACTGAATATCTGCCGCTGCCATTTATCGGCGGTATCTTTATCTGCGGTATTCTGGCAGCCATCATGTCCACTGCGGACTCCCAGCTTCTGGTCTGCTCTTCTGCAGTATCTACGGATATTTATAAAGATATCCTGAAACCGGATGCAGATGACAAAAAAGTACTGCAGGTAGGCCGTATTACAACATTAGTTGTAGCTGTTATTGCAGCATTTATCGCCTGGAATCCCAACAGTTCCATCATGGGTCTCGTGTCCGATGCCTGGGCCGGTCTCGGCGCTGCCTTCGGACCGCTGGTAGTCATGAGTCTGTTCTGGAAGAGAACCAACCTGCCGGGCGCTGTAGCCGGTCTAATATCCGGTGCCGCTACCGTACTGGTATGGGATTACCTGCCGCTTGTAGGAGGTCAGACACTCTCTGCTACCACCGGACTTTATTCCCTGCTGGTAGGTTTTATCATCAGCCTGGCCTGCATCGTTATCGTCAGTCTTGCCACCAAAGCACCGTCTGATGCGATCCTGGATCAGTTTGCAGCGTACAAAAATTATAAAGACGCGGAATAAATACGATAAAAGAAGGTATTGACAAAGCCGGAGAAAATGTACTGGTACATTTTCTCCGGCTTATTTCATGTCGAACATTCATTTCGATGAATTATTGCTGTGGAGTGTGGACATCTTTTCTTACTTTCGGATGTCACATCCACTTTTGGAGTTTTTGTTAATGGAAACTGGATGTTCTCGGCACTTTTTCAGGCTGAGCATCCAGTTCTTTGCTTTTTACAATATAACATGGATGTTATTCACATATTATTTTATATCGCATCCTGATCAGACTCTGTCCCAACCATTCTCCTGCACCAGATCCTGACGTTCCTGCTGGGTGTTTTCTCTGTAGTGGAATACCAGCTCTTGGTTCTTCAGGCTGACTCTGGCTCCGGCGGGGATAGAGGACGTAATAAATACGTTACCGCCTACTACCACATCATGGCCGATCACGGTCTCTCCGCCAAGAATAGAAGCATTGGAGTAAATCGTCACATTATCCTCAATCGTAGGATGACGTTTTTTATTTTTAAGTGCCTGACCGCCTCTCGTGGAAAGGCCTCCCAGGGTCACACCCTGATAGATCTTCACATGATCACCGATGGTGGTCGTCTCACCGATAACGATACCTGTACCATGGTCGATAAAGAAATACTTGCCGATCGTAGCACCCGGATGAATGTCCACACCGGTAGCGGAGTGAGCAAGTTCTGACATGATACGCGGAATCAGCGGTACACCCAGCTTGTGGATCACATGCGCAATGCGGTGAACCATAATGGCATAAAATCCCGGATAGGAAAAGATAATCTCATCCTTGTTAAATGCTGCCGGATCGCCTTCAAAAGCAGCTTCCACATCCGTTTCAATGCACTCACGGATCATGGGAATCTGTTCAAAGAACTTAAATGCGATCTCCTGCGCTTCCTCTAATGTCTGCTCCTGAGTAAGCTCCGCCTTACCTTCCAGATGCTTCCATACCAGCGAGATCTGCTTGGTCAGATTATACAGTACATCCTCCAGAAGCATGGATAATGTGTTGTCCATCGTATAAGTCCGATAATGCTCATTGCGAAAGTATCCCGGGAAAATAATGATCTGCACTTTTTTCAGGATATCGGCAACTGCTTCCTTGTCTGGATCATCAAAATGATTCTGTTTATCTACCACACGGCCTTTTTCGTAATCCGCCAGAATCGTGGATGTCAGCTCACGAATTCTCTGCTGTGTCTTATTTTGATCGGTCATATATTATAAACCTCCGTTGTTCATTCTCTATAGTATATCAACATCTGCGGATTTCGTCCATTTGTTTATTTCGTCATGTCACAAATCTTCTATATACGGATTTTACACATTTTGATACTCATCTCAGCATTGATCCCCTATATACGACTTCGTACATTTGAGTATTCATCTCAGAACTGATTCCGTATATATGGATTCGTCCGTTTTGGCATTCGCCTCATCACTAATCCGCATCTTTGAACTCTCATCCATTATATTATTCGCCAACAGCACAGATCCGGCCACCGCCGACCACAATGTCACCATCGTACATAACCACGGCCTGGCCCTTCGTGATCGCCCGCTGGGGTTCATCAAAACGAAGATGCAGCTTGCCATCCTCTGTCTGCCAGGCCACGGCCGGTTCCTCTTTGTGACGATAACGTATCTTTGCCTTTACGCGAATTGGCTCCGTGATCTTCTCACAGGAAATCAGATTTACGTTTTCTGCCGTCAATTCTCTGTGAAACAGGTCTTCATTTTTCCCCAGCACAACGCGATTGGTATCCGGACAGATGTCAGTCACATAGATCCGGCTACCCGCCGCCAGTTTCAGCCCGCGGCGCTGACCGATCGTATAGTGTTCGATTCCCTCATGCTGTCCAAGCACTTTCCCCTCATGATCCACAAACTCTCCCGGAGGCAGCATCTCATCGGTAAAACGGGCAATAGCCGACGCATAATCTCCATCCGGAACAAAGCAGATGTCCTGGCTGTCCGGTTTTGCCGCATTTACAAAACCATTTTCTTCAGCAATCTTTCGAATCTCCGTCTTAGTATAGCCTCCCAACGGGAAACGCACATGGGAAAGCTGTTCCTGGGTCAGATCATAAAGCACATAGGACTGATCCTTTATCATATCAAGACCTTTTTTCAACAGATAGCGGCCGCTGGTCTCATCCTTTTCTACACGCGCATAATGTCCCGTCACGATGTAATCTCTCTGAAGTTCCTGCATCCGCAGAAAAAGCTTGCCGAATTTCAGATAACGATTACAGTCGATACAGGGATTCGGTGTACATCCATGGCGGTAAGCATCCACAAACCGGTCAATGACCTCACCCCGGAAATTTTTGCTGAAATTAAACACATAAAAAGGCATATCCAGCTTATATGCCACCGCTCTCGCGTCCTGCACATCATCCAACGAACAGCAGGTTTTCTGCCGGTCGATGCCGATATCTTCATTTTCGTATAGTTTCAGCGTAACTCCGATACAGTCATCCCCGGTCTGCTTTGTCAAAAGCGCCGCCACCGAACTGTCTACACCGCCGCTCATGGCTATGATTGTTTTTTCCATATCTGCTCCTTTATTATAAAATGCCTGAATGGCACAATTCAATCGTATACGTTTGTCATTATAGGGTATTTGGGCAGGGATTTCAACGTGGAAACTGACTATTCCGCCTTAGTCGGTTTTGTTGCGCAGAAATACAGTCATAAAAGTGCACCGACAGCAGGCAAGCGGCGAGGGAGGCAGAGCCTGTGATGGGGCGGCAGCGTCTGTATGTTCTCCGGAAAAATGCGCTCTCGCTCCGCTTCAGGCGTAGCGGTACTAAATTCGTCCGGCGCCTTCGGC
>CALZOU010000112.1 GCA_945827805.1 uncultured Lachnospiraceae bacterium | reverse complement strand
AGTGGCAACTGTGCATAAACTCATGAAATAAAAGGAGGCGTAACAAAGCAATTATGGAGCAATATACAGTAACCGGTATGAGCTGTGCTGCCTGCTCTGCCCGGGTGGAAAAAGCAGTATCGGGTGTGAAAGGAGTTACTTCCTGCTCGGTGAGCCTGTTGACCAATTCCATGGGTGTGGAAGGGACTGCATCCGCCGAGGAAGTTATAGCGGCGGTTCGTGATGCAGGATACGGAGCAGCTCTGAAAAGGGGAACTAAAGATCAGAACACACGTGCATCCTCGGATGAGGAGGCATTAAAGGACAGGGAAACGCCTGTGTTAAAAAAGCGTTTCATCACCTCTCTGGGCTTTTGGATCATACTTATGTATGTTTCCATGGGACATATGATGTGGGGCTGGCCGCTGCCGCCGTTTTTTAATGACAACCATGTGGCAATGGGGCTTTTGCAGCTATTGTTAACGGTGATTATTATGGTGATCAATCAGAAGTTTTTTATCAGCGGCTTTAAGAGCTTGTGGCACCGTGCTCCGAATATGGATGCATTGGTTGCATTAGGCTCTATGGCAGCCTTCGTTTACAGCACGTTTGCACTGTTTGCCATGACGGATGCACAGGTAAAAGGCAACGCAGATGCTGTGATGTCATATATGCACGAGTTTTACTTTGAATCTGCTGCAACGATTCTTGCGCTGATCACCCTGGGAAAAATGCTGGAGGCACGTTCAAAAGGAAAAACTACCGATGCGCTGAAGGGGCTGATGAGGCTGGCTCCAAAGACTGCCACACTTCTGCGGGATGGTGCCGAGCTAACTGTGCCAATCGAGCAGGTGGCAAAAGGTGATATCTTTGTAGTGCGTCCCGGTGAAAATATCCCTGTGGACGGAACTGTTCTGGACGGAAACAGTGCAGTAGATGAATCTACACTGACAGGAGAGAGTATTCCTGTAGACAAAGCGGCCGGGAGTGCAGTTTCCGCAGGAACACTGAACCAATCGGGCTATATACGCTGTGAAGCGACAAGAGTGGGGGAAGACACTACACTCTCGCAAATCATTCAGATGGTCAGCGATGCGGCTGCAACAAAGGCACCGATCGCCAAGGTCGCAGATAAAGTGTCAGGTGTGTTTGTGCCTGCCGTTATCACAATTGCGGTGATAACCGTCATTGTATGGCTTCTCGCCGGCCAGACGGCAGGATTTGCTTTGGCACGGGGAATATCTGTACTGGTGATCAGCTGCCCTTGTGCACTCGGTCTTGCGACCCCTGTTGCTATCATGGTAGGCAATGGAATGGGAGCAAAGAATGGGATTCTCTTCAAGACAGCGGTATCTTTGGAGGAGACAGGAAAAACACAGATTGTTGCGCTTGATAAAACAGGAACGATAACGCAGGGAGAACCAAAGGTTACGGATATCATTCCGCTAAACGGCAGGAGTGAAAAAGAGCTTTTGTCAATTGCCTATGCGCTGGAGAAAAAAAGCGAGCATCCGCTGGCACGGGCAGTCAATCAAAAGGCAGAACAGGAAGGACTGGAGGCAAATGAGGTAGAGCAGTTCAAAGCCTTACCCGGAAATGGACTTACGGCATCTTACGATGGTGCTGTTCTGTTTGGCGGCAGTTATAAATTTATCAGCGGACAATTTCAGGTGCCTGCTGAGATGAAAGTAAAGTCCGATCTTCTCTCGGAAGAAGGAAAGACACCATTGTTTTTTGTACGTGACGGTGAACTTTGTGGTATCATTGCCGTGGCTGATACCATCAAGGAGGACAGCCCTCAGGCGATTAAAGAGATGCGCAATATGGGCATACATGTGGTGATGCTGACCGGTGATAACGAACGCACAGCCAAAGCCATCGGTGCTAAGGCGGGTGTAGACGAGGTGATTGCGGGCGTACTTCCTGACGGAAAGGAAAGCGTGATTCGAAAGCTTCAGCAAAAAGGAAAGGTTATTATGGTCGGTGACGGCATCAATGATGCCCCGGCACTGACGAGTGCTGATATCGGCATTGCGATCGGTGCGGGTGCGGACGTTGCGATTGATGCGGCAGATGTGGTGCTGATGAAAAGCAGTCTGTCTGATGTCCCTGCTGCAATCCGTTTAAGCCGGGCAACACTGCGTAATATTCACGAGAATCTGTTCTGGGCATTTATCTATAACACAGTCGGTATCCCGCTGGCGGCAGGCGTATTGATAGGTGTGCTCGGCTGGCAGCTTAATCCGATGTTTGCAGCGGCAGCAATGAGCCTGTCCAGCTTTAGTGTAGTAACCAATGCACTGCGCCTGAATTTCTTTCGGATGCATGATTCCGGGCGGGATCATAAAATCAAAAATAAATTAAAAATCACAATCGAAAAGGAGACAAAAACCATGGAAAAAACACTGAAAATCGAAGGTATGATGTGTGGACACTGCGAGATGCACACAAAAAAAGCACTGGAAGCACTTGATGGTGTAACGGAGGCTTCTGTTAGTCATGAAACCGGTACTGCTGTTGTAACGCTGGAGAAAGATATTTCGGATGATATCCTGAAGCAGGCTGTTGCCGATCAGGGATATAAGGTAACGGATATTCAGTAGATCAAAGAGATAGAGGTTATATACAGAAGGAGTGAATGGTTATGCATATGGCAGATGCGTTGGTTTCCCCGGCTGTGGGAGGAGCAATGTGTGCGGTTTCTGCTTTGACAGCAGTATATTCAGTGAAAAAAGTAAGATTAGAAAGTGATCCGAAGAAGGTTCCGGTTATGGGAGTTATGGGAGCGTTTGTTTTCGCGGCGCAGATGATTAATTTTACCATTCCGGGAACCGGATCCAGCGGACATTTGTGTGGAGGCATGCTTCTTACGGCACTTCTCGGCCCATATGCAGCATTCCTGACGATGATAGTCATATTAATAATTCAGTGTCTGATGTTCGCGGACGGAGGACTGCTGGCTCTGGGGTGCAATATCTGGAACATGGCGTTTTACGGGTGTTTTGCAGGATATTTCCTGGTCTGGAAGATATTGATGAAAAAAGGAATATCCAAAGGAAAGATCGTGGCAGGATCGATGCTTGGATGTATACTCACACTGCAGCTCGGGGCACTGTCTGTGACGTTTGAAACATATCTTTCAGGTATTACTGCGTTGCCACTTAATTTATTTGTTGGAACCATGCAGCCGATTCATCTGGCGATTGGAGCTGTTGAGGGGCTGATTACAGCGGCGGTACTTACATTTGTGTATGAAAGCAGACCTGAAATTCTGATGTGCTGTGAAGAAGCGGGACTGAAAAACCGTTTCAGTTTAAAGAAAACGCTTGTGATATTGGGAATCTGTACTGTACTGGTGGGTGGCGGTCTGTCACTTGCCGCGTCGTCCCATCCGGACGGACTGGAATGGTCGATTGAAAGGCTGACAGGTTCTACTGAAGTTGAAGCAGACGGTGGAGTTTATGAGACGGCAGAACGCATTCAGGAAAAGACTACGATTTTTCCGGATTATTCGTTCCGTAATTTGGATTCTGAGACAGGAACAAGCGTATCTGGTATTATAGGTTCAGTGGCTGTTGTTGCAGTTTGTATCCTGGTATGCTATGCATTGAAATTATTCCGAAAAAAGACAGGAAAGAAGAAACTCACAGTATAAGTAAAATACCCTGCAGGATGTTGTAGTCCTGCAGGGTATTTCCAGTTGTTGTTATAATTTAAACCATTTATTTTGTGCGGAAGATTCTTCTGCGTTTGTGGTACACGCCAGTACCGATTACACTGGCAACGGATACAGCGAACAGAGCAAGCCACAGCATGAAATTGCTGTTGTCGCCGGTTTGCACGCTCGTTGTTACTCCGGTATTTGTGTTATGTGTCGTTGGCTTGGTCGATTCTTTTGGTTCTGCCGGTTCTGCCGGATTGGTTGTGGACTTGGTATAGATGTTGGTAAAGCTCATCTCATCCAGTGGCTTAGCCTCCCAATCCAGATCGTAGTACACACCGTCATCCGTCTCCTCACAGGTTGCCGGGAGGATATGTACGGTATATTCTACGCTGTCTGCGGTGGAAGAAGCAACGAACTGAGACAGGAGCAGACCCCACACTGTGTCGTCATAGGTCCAGCCTTCTTCGCCTGCATTCACCTGCTGTACAAATGCACCCTCGCAGAGCATATTCCAGAGCTGATCAGCTGGGCCGGTGAGAGTCAGGGTGCCTGTATAGTCGCCTGCGCCGCCTGTGGTAACGGAGCCGGAGACGGTCACATCCGCGTAGCGCTCCTCACCTGCGTTGGCGCCCACGATCGCCAGATCAAATGTCGTCTCGCCGGGAGCTGTGTTGCCGCCCAATTCTACTGTTGTGGTGAAAGGTACACTCAGGGTGAACTCCTGCTGCGCGCCGCAGATCGTGCAGACGCCGTGCGCAAAGTTGTGATCCGGAAGGACCTCGACGGTCTTACTGTCGCTTGCGGTTTCTCCACCCGGTGCTGTTCCCGTTACGGAAAGAGTAAAGCTGTCAACATCTGAAGCATAGGCCGAAGCGGGGATAAGGCCATAGAGTACACCGTCTTGTTCAGTGATAGATCCGGTATACTTCGCCTCGCCTACAGTATAACTGAACTCGCTGACGCTCAGCCCATTCGCTGCCGTGACGGTGAATTCGTAGTCCTGCTGTGTGCAGACCGCGTCCGGTCCGTCGATCGTAATGTCGATGCTCTCCGGTTCCTCCGCAAAGGCCGTGACCGGTAAGAGCATCAGCACCATGCAAAGGCTCAGCAAAATACTGAAAAATCGTTTCTTCATAATCTTTCCTTTCTTTTTTTCTTCTCTGTACTCCTCAGAAAAGGAATCTGTTCATAAGGAGATTGCATAGGGAATTTCCCTATGCAAGGGAGTACTCCCTTGCAAATCAATTATAATTGGCGAGTGTACGTATTTCAAGATAGAGACAGTGGTTATTTCAAAATACTTAATTACACACATGCATAAATATACTATTGACTCTCCCCTTTAGGGGAGGTGATAGAATCCTTCTTGTAAAGATAATACAGGTTACTTTGATGATATACTGATATCAGTGATTATTTTTGATTGCAGGAATCTGTACAAGTGTTGTAGTAAAAACATTTTGATGGGAGTGATTTGATGAAAATGTATGAAGAACATGAAAGATGTGGAGAAGTAGATAGTGGTTCGTTATACAAGATTGGGATGTTTGCCGCGATGAATCGTGTGACAGTGAAAGCTCTTCGTTTCTACGAGGAGCAAGGGCTTTTGCTGCCGTCTTATATTGATTCTGAAACAGGGTATCGTTATTATAAACTGAATCAAATGGCTACTTTACACCAGATATCAGCTTTAAAACAGGCTGGTTTTACTTTGGAAGAAATTGTAAGCATTAATAATGGTGAAGATGAAGAAGCATTGTTGCTAAAAAAGAAATCAGAACTTCTTTCAAAAATCGCTGAATTTACGGCGCAGGTGGCTGTTTTAGATGGATATCTGGCAAAAAAGAAATCTTGTTTGTTATCACCAGTTTTAATCAAGGAGGTACCGGAGTGTATAGTTGCCTATATGAAGACAAGACTTGACTCCTACGATAGTCTATTTGATAAAATGCCTCAAATGGGAGAACTTATGGAAAAGGCCGGATGCATTTGTGCTCTCCCGGAATATTGTTTTACGAACTATCTGGAATCAGGTTATAAAGAGGAAGATATTCTGGTGGAATTGTGCGAATCAGTGACAGAATGTAAGGATGATACCGGTGAACTTCATTTTAGAACGATGCCGAAGCTTCAGGTAGCATCTATATTTCATAAGGGATCATATAATACTTTGGGTACTTCTTATGAAAGCGTGCTAAAATATGTGGAAGACAATGGATATGAGATCGGAGGGGCGATTCGGGAAAGTTATATAGATGGTGTTTGGAACAAAGAGGATGAAAGCGAATGGCTTACAGAAATCCAGGTGCCAATCAGAAACTGCACCAGGATGTAATGAACATATGTCCATATGATATCTTCTTGACAAGTCTCAAAAATGAGAATAGTATAAACATATAACTAATCTCAATTTTGAGAATGGTTAAAACGATAGTGTTTATTCAGATAGGAGGTAGCGATTATGAAACAATACGTCAGCTTAACATTAAAGAAGGCATTACAAACATATCTGGTGATTTTACCGTTTGCGGTCATCAGTGGTATAACTGTTGGAATGTACACCTGTGAGCATTCTGCTCCGGAGGTTATTGAAGCAGCTATTGAGCAGTTGGGAAGCTATCAGGCGATGATCGCAGTAACTGTGATTCAGACTCTGGTCTATTCTCTGTTTGGATGGGTCATCGGTTACTTCATTGTGGAACGTCTGGGACTGATGAAGCCTTTTCGGTTTGAAAAAGTGGTTCTTGTAAAGGTATGCCCGGTTATCGTTGTTCTTGGGTTTACATTTGCTGCGGATTACTTTTTGATGGGGCGTCTGATTCCGGAGGTGGCAGCAGATTATGAAAAAGGAATCAGTGTGGCATACTTTATCAGTTCTTTGACCTATGGTGGTGTGATCGAGGAAATCCTGCTCCGCTGGTTTTTCATGGGATTCATTGCACTGATTCTGGTGATGATTTTTGCGAGAAAAACAGATAAAAATGAGATACCGGACTGGATATTTATTGTGGCCAATGTAATTGCGGCAATTGTATTTTCCGCAGGTCATCTGCCTGCAACACAGATGTTTTTTGGAAGGATCACCGGATTGATTCTGTTTCGCTGTTTCCTGCTGAACGGTGCATTTGCTCTGTTCTTTGGAAGATGGTTTCGTAAGTATGGCATTCAGTATGCAATGTTAGGACATTTCGGAATCCATTTTATATCTAAAATCATACTGATTTGTGTGATATAATTGATTTGATGGATCCTCTAAAGAAAAAAGAAAATTTATTAAAAGAATTATGATGAACAGATTGTACCGCCATCCGGAGGCGGAAGGAAAGCAGTGGAGAACAGATATGAAAAAAGATTATATGGAAGCCTGTATGAATGCCACACGCCAGCGAATTCTGCAGGTCATTATGATAAAAAAAGAGGCAACATCTGCAGAGATTGGGGAGGAACTGCCGGATATTCCGAGAGCCAGTCTTTATCGCCATATAAAAGTGCTTCTGGATGCGGAGATCATTACTGTGGTGAAGGAAGAGTTTAAGCGTGGTTCTGTGGAGAAGACCTATGCAATTGCATCGCAGGTGCCCTATGAGAATACCAATGAGGAGTATAGTGGTCTGATCCAGTCGGCACTGATGGGACTGCAGGGAGAATTTTATCGATATTTTCACGGAGAGAATCCCGATCCGCATAGAGATCTTCTTACGGTCGCATCAGCTTCTCTGATGATGAGTGATGAGGAAACGATGGATTTTATCAAGGCTTATGGAGATCTCATTCAAAAATATGTACAAAACAAACCGGCGGAAGGGAGAAAGGTGAGAAAGGTTACATTTATTATATCACCGAATGAGTAGTTTAAATGGTAACAAAGTACAGTTTACAAGGGACTACACAGGGTAGGTATCTGACGGGAGGGGTGCC
>CALZOU010000111.1 GCA_945827805.1 uncultured Lachnospiraceae bacterium | reverse complement strand
TTTGTCTGCGTTGACGTTTACGATATGCGGGATGTTGCTGTTGTAGATCCGGAGATGTTGGCCAGCATGCCCAAGGGGCTGACTGCAGCTACCGGTATGGATGCTCTGACCCATGCCATCGAAGGTTATACAACAAAAGCTGCCTGGAGACTGGCCGATTGTCTGAATCTGGAAGCTATCAAGCTGATTGCTGAGAATCTTCGTGACGCTGTAAATAACACACCGGAAGGCCGTGAAGGTATGGCTCTCGGCCAGTTTGTTACAGGTATGGCATTCTCAAATGTAGGTCTTGGTATTGCTCACTCCATGGCTCATACACTTGGTGCTGTATATGATACACCGCATGGTGTGGCCTGTGCCATGATGCTTCCCATCGTTATGGAGTATAATGCAGAGACTACAGGGGAGAAATACAAAGATATCGCCGAGGCTATGGGTGTAGATACTACAGGCATGTCTCAGGAAGAATACAGAAAAGCAGCAGTAGAAGCTGTTCGAAAGCTGTCCGCAGACGTAGGCATTCCGTCCAGGCTGGAAGCTCTGAAGGAAGAGGATCTGGAATTTTTAGCACAGTCCGCATATGCTGATGCCTGCTGCCCGGGTAACCCGAAAGAGACCTGCGTGGAGGATCTGAAAGAACTGTTCCGTAAGCTGATGTAAAATGTATACGATACAATGCAGGCCCTGCCGGAGATTTACCCGGCGGGGCCTGTCTGGTGACGGGAATGGCAGAAAATGCAGTTTGCGAACTGTGTCTGTGAATACACTGAACGTATACGCTGCATTTAATTATTAGGCACAGAAAAGGGATAGGTGCGGTAAAGAACCGAAATATTTGGATATCCCAATAGAGGAGAGAAAAAATGATTATTGAAGGAAACGAAAAAGAAAAAGCAGCCATGGCAGAATTTCACAAAGGAAACCGACCGGAGGGATTGCGGCTACAGGAGGAATTTGCCAGTGAATTCCGAAAAGAGTATGCCGATAAGGATCACTGTCCCTGTAAGAAAGCCTGTCGCTATCATGGCAACTGTAAAGAATGCGTAGCCATCCACCGGGCGCATCAGGAGCATGTGCCCAATTGCATGCGGCCGATCATCAACGCAAAGATCAGGATTCTGTCTGAGCTTACAGAACATACCATTGCCAATGAGATCGAAGCACCCCATGAAGTTCTGAGAAAAGAGTTTCAGTAAAAAGTTGTTTGAAAATATCGCAATCTGCTTTGTACAGAAAAAAGCAGACTGCGATATTATTTTTCAAATGAAGCAATGAGGAATGGTTTTAGGAAAACAGCTGTAGAAATTCCCGGGCGGCCTGTGTGATCGGAACATTTCCCGATGTGGCGAGAACTACCTTTCGGGAGGGCATTTCCTCTGCTAATCTGATAGGATACAGTTTATTGTGGTCAGTCAGACAGTACTCCGGAACGAAAGCCAGTCCAAGGCCGATGGAAGCCAGATCCAGCAGTACGTCGTTGGAATCCAGCTCGATCTCCGGTATCAGCTCCAACTGCTCCCTGCGGAACATCTGGTGAAGAAACTCATTGGTGGTACTGTGACGATCCAGCATCAGGATAGGATAATTCTGAATCTCTTTCAGCGATACCCTGCGATTCTCCAGCTGCGGATAGTGCGCCCGGCTGGCGGTAAAAACATCGTGAAATTCACTGATCACCTGTATCTGTTCCCGGTTTCCGATACGGGAATTAGGATAATTGGTTACGATAAGATCAACCTGACCGATTTCCAGAAGATCAACACATTTTAACGCTGTCTGATTCATGATCCGGATATGCACTTTGGGATACAGTTTATGGTATTGATTCAGGTAGGGGATCAGCAGATAACGGCAGATCGTATCCGTGGCTCCGATACGAAGCTGGCCTCCGCCAAGGCTGCCGGCTTCCATCAGATTGATTTCTCCCTGACGGATCAGCTGGATGGCCGGCTCGATGTGGCGGAGCAGTGTTTCGCCTTCGGGTGTTAGCTGTACGCTTTTTGTACTACGGATAAACAGAGGCGTTCCCAGCTTTTTTTCCAGAGTCTTGACAGACTGGCTGACAGCAGACTGGGAGATATAAAGCTGGCGGGAGGCCTCGGAAAAACTTAATGTTGTGGCTACATGATAAAAAACTTTATATAATTCATAATTAATATCCATTTTATTAGTGCTCCTTATAAGTGACTTTATTATAGCATTCCCTTTGTTGACAGGCAAGCTACTTTTTAGTAGTATAAAAACGAAAACGCTTTATCGAGACAGCGTGACAGATTGAAGAGGTAGAATATGATACAGACTATTGCAACCATTGAACTTCCCGTGGATGAACGGCTGGTGCTGGAGAAAAATCGCTTAGAGCCGGAGCAAAAAACGGGAAGAGAGAAAAGAGTTTCTCTTGTGACGGGTATTCACGGGGACGAGCTTCTGGGAATGTACGTTTTATATGAAGTACAGCGTCGTATAGAGAAGGAGCGCCACAAGCTTACCGGAATTCTGGATATCTATCCGGCCATCAATCCATTAGGGATTGATTCCATCAACCGTGGGCTGCCCCAGTCTGATATCGATATGAACCATATTTTTCCGGGAAATGAAAACGGAAATCTGACGGAATATATGGCCTCGCAGCTGATCGATGATATGATCGGCGCAGATCTATGTATCGATGTGCATGCCAGTGATATTTTCCTGAAAGAAATCGTGCAGGTGCGCATGCAAAAGCAGGATGAAGCGAAGCTTTTACCTTATGCAAAGATGGCAAATGCGGATCTGATCTGGATCTCTGCCAGTGCTACGGTCAAAGAAGCAACGTTGGCTCACAGCCTGAATATGATGGGCGTTCCCACGCTGGCCATCGAAGCTGGCAGCGGTATGCGCATTGACAAAGACTATGGAGATCAGATCGTGGAAGGAATTTTACATATCCTGAAGCAGGAAGGTATCTGGCAAGGAGAAACCACGGAGGTACGTACACCGGATGTTGCCTATGCTGAGGATGTGGATTATGCCAATGCCAACGCTTCCGGTGTGTTTATGCCTGCAGTGAATATCGGTGACTGGGTGTGCAAGGGGCAACAGATCGGAGAAATCGTCAATGCCCTGAAGGGCACGGTTGAAGAGATCATTTCGGCTCCCTGTGACGGTAAGATCATTACGGTGCGGCAGTACCCAATTGTTTATCATGGGGCTTTGATGTATCGTATTCTTCGGAAAAATAGTCTTGCCAAGTGAGGCAGAAACAGACAATACCATAGCATCTTGTATACTATGAAGTTATGGCTGATGTATGAGAAGATTCTATGTTACAGAATGCTGCAGTAATTCAAACTGCTGACTGATGTAACTGAACAGAATCGGACTAAACATATCATTGAAATATGACAGAAAATTTGAACGAGCGTATATGTGAAGGCATTGAACAGATACGGTGTTTCAGAAAAGAGGAAGGCACTCGCCTGTACATAAAATATATGAGAAAAGAAATTTTGTATTCACTGAAAGCTCCATACCGGGATGATCTGCGGGTGACGGGATATCGTTTCGGCTTTGGAGAAAAAACGGCCTGCATTGTCGGTGCGCTGCGGGGGAATGAGGTACAGCAGCTGTATATCTGCTCACTGCTGGTTCAGAAATTAAAAGAATTGGAAGCCCATGGTCATATCACACAGAACCATGAAATCCTGGTGATTCCCAGTGTCAATCATTATGCCATGAACATCGGCAAGCGTTTCTGGGCGGTGGACAATACGGATATCAACCGGAAATTTCCCGGAATCGAAAACGGGGGCACCACGGAGCGTATTGCTGCGGGTGTCATGGAATGCATCAAGGGTTACAGTTATGGTATTCAGTTTGCCAGTTTTTATATGCCGGGACAGTTTATTCCCCATGTGCGTATGATGGAAACGGCACATTCCAGTGCCAGTCTGGCAAATTTGTTTGGATTGCCCTATGTGGTGCTTAGAAAACCGAAACCTTACGATACGACAACACTGAATTACAACTGGCAGATCAGCGGAACTAATGCATTTTCCGTATACACCAATGATACAGAGAATATCAATGAGGAATCTGCCCAGATGGCGGTAAGTGCGGTACTCAGGTTTTTGACAAGAATGGGTGTTTTGAAATATAATTGTCATGGCGGCTATATCGCCAGCGTGATTCGGGAGGATGAACTGACAGCGATCCATGCGGAACGTTCAGGTATTTTTCGCCCAATTCTGCATCCGGGGGATGAGGTGGTCCGGGGACAGATCATGGCCAGGATTCTGGATCCCTATGAGGGTACGGTGCGGGAGAATGTAATGTCTCCTACGGATGGTATTGTGTTCTTTACCCATCAGAAGCCGCTGGTAAACCAGAAGGATCTGGTGTTTACGATGATCCGCAGGCTGCATGCGTGAGGAATGAACGATATATGAGCATGCAGAAGTTGTTGTCGGTGCATCAACTGCGTGTTATACTTTGAAACGAAAAAATTGTTCAGAATCTGCCAAATCATATGATGATGAGGCCATAGGAACATAAATATAAGGAGGATTTATCCATGAAACAGATCAGTACAGACAAAGCACCCGCAGCTATCGGCCCTTATTCTCAGGGTTTTGTATCAGGTAATATCCTGTTTTCCGCAGGACAGATTGCGCTGGATCCGGCCACCGGAGAGATCGTGGGTGAAGATATTTCTGCTCAGACTGAGCAGGTAATGAAGAATCTGGGAGCCATTCTTGAGGCTGCAGGCAGCAGTTATGAGAAAACTTTGAAGACAACATGTTTTTTGTCTGATATGGGTGATTTTGCTGCTTTTAATGAAGTTTACGGCAAGTATTTTACCGGAAAGCCGGCCCGTTCCTGTGTGGCTGTGAAGACGCTGCCGAAGAATGTGCTGGTTGAGGTGGAAGTTATTGCTGAAGTAGAGTAGGTTTTGGGTGCTGCCGTCTGGCTTTCTCTCTCACATTTCTTGTTCAGTTGTTGTTAATTTTGTTGTCTGGTCATTGGGGCTAGGTTGTCTGGGTTTGTGCCTGTTCACTTTGGGACACACATTATTTCGCGTATTTAAATTAATTATTGACTTAATATAATATTACAATATAATAAATATACATAGAGTTCCTCTGTGCAATATGGAGGAACGATACATGATTTTTCAGGAAATGCTGAGAGAAGAGTATGACGAAGGAAAAGCTGAAGGAAAAGCAGAGGCAGTTCTCAACCTGTTAGAGGAACTGGGAGAGATATCCGATGATCTGAGAGTCAGAATCATCTCCGAAAAGGATCTTGATGTACTGAAAAGATGGCTTAAGCAGGCCGTGAAATCCGAGTCAATAGATGAATTCATAGAGAAGATGTAATACGAAACGCACCTGTGAAGGCACTGAGCAGACACCATTTCAAAGTCATCTCCTAAAAGATGAGAAGAATCAAAAACCAAATCTTTGACTGCTTCAGAATATTGATCTGAAGCAGTCACATTTCACTGTTTATTTATGCCGCTTCAGGCAAAATCAAATTATCATGTACAGAGGAATTCTATAAATAAAAAAGGCTGATAAACGATGACGTCGCTAATTCCAATAGGTGTAGTAGATAGAAATCCTGCATTTTCCAGACATAATCATGTTAAATATAGCTGCAAAGGTGGCTCCAAATCACTGAGTAAGACTGTATCGTCAATAGGACAAGCAATCACTTGAATGTAAAATAATTTATAAAATGAAAAATATACTTGATTAATAAGCATAAATAATAGACAAAACTAAATATATTAACTTTACTAATGAAATGCCTTGTGATAAAATAAGACCAAATGAAATGAAACAGTAACCTGCGATTTAATGATATTCATTTACAGGAGGAGGCATAATGAGTACAGTAAGACGTGTCTATGTTGAGAAAAAACCGGATTTTGCCGGTAAGGCACATGAGCTGAAACATGAGATCAGCAGTTATCTCGGAATCACATCCGTTACCGGTGTCCGTGAGCTGATCCGCTATGATGTGGAGAATCTGTCTGACGAGGTATTTGAGAAGGCTTGCCAGTGTGTGTTCGCTGAGCCGCCGGTAGATACTCTGTATCATGAAGAACTGTCTGTAGCAGACGGAGCAAGAGTTTTCTCGGTAGAATTTCTGCCGGGACAGTTTGACCAGCGTGCTGATTCTGCCGTACAGTGTGTGCAGTTCCTGGACGGAAGCGCACAGCCGGTGATCCGTACCGCTGTTACTTATGTTATCGAAGGAGATATTACAGAGGAAGAGTATGCAGCAATCAAGAATCACTGCATCAATCCGGTAGATTCCCGCGAGACAGGTATCGAAAAACCGGAAACTCTGGTTCAGAAATTTGATGAGCCTGCAGATGTAAAAATCTTTGACGGTTTTAAGGATATGCCCGAAGCAGAGCTGAAAGAGCTGTATGATTCTCTGGGACTGGCCATGACCTTCAAGGATTTCCTGCATATTCAGAATTATTTTAAGAACGAAGAAAAACGTGATCCGTCCATGACCGAGATCCGTGTACTGGATACCTACTGGTCTGATCACTGCCGTCATACCACATTTTCCACAGAGCTGAAGAATGTTACTTTTGGAGATGGAGATTACCGTGAGGTTATCGAGGGAACATTCCAGAAATACCTGGCTGACCGTGACGAGCTGTACAAAGGCCGTTCCGACAAATTTGTCTGCCTGATGGATCTGGCTCTTCTTGGTGCGAAGAAGCTCAAAAAAGAAGGCAAACTGGGGGATCAGGAAGAATCCGATGAGATTAATGCATGCTCTATCGTTGTTCCGGTAGACGTTAACGGTGTAGACGAAGAGTGGCTGATCAACTTTAAGAATGAGACACACAACCATCCGACAGAAATCGAGCCGTTCGGTGGTGCTGCCACCTGTCTGGGTGGTGCTATCCGTGACCCGCTGTCAGGACGTACCTATGTATATCAGGCTATGCGTGTGACTGGTGCTGCAGATCCGACCAAGTCTGTAAAAGAGACGATGGAAGGTAAGCTGCCCCAGAAGAAACTGGTTCGTGGTGCCGCTTCCGGTTACAGCTCCTATGGTAACCAGATCGGTCTGGCTACCGGCTATGTAAAAGAGATCTATCATCCGAACTATGTGGCAAAACGTATGGAGATCGGTGCTGTTATGGGCGCTGCTCCGAGACGTGCTGTACAGCGTCTGACTTCTGATCCGGGGGATATCATCATCCTTCTGGGCGGACGTACCGGACGTGACGGCTGCGGCGGTGCTACCGGTTCTTCTAAGGTACACACTACTTCTTCCATTGAGACCTGTGGTGCAGAGGTACAGAAGGGTAATGCGCCCACAGAGCGTAAGATCCAGAGACTATTCCGCCGTGAGGAAGTTGCTCATATTATTAAGAAATGTAACGACTTTGGTGCCGGCGGTGTTTCCGTAGCCATCGGTGAGCTTGCTGACGGTCTTCGGGTGGATCTGGACAAGGTTCCGAAAAAATATGCCGGTCTGGACGGTACAGAGATCGCCATATCCGAGTCTCAGGCTGTCTCTTATACACATCTCCTACCCCACGAGACCGTACTAGATCTCGTATGCCGTCTTCTGCTTGAAAAAAAAAAG
>CALZOU010000110.1 GCA_945827805.1 uncultured Lachnospiraceae bacterium | reverse complement strand
TCATACTTCCGGTATGGTATGCGGTCAGATCCATGTGTATATAAGTAAATCCGAGCTTTTGCAGTTCTGCGGTAATACGGGCCCGGTTATTTTCTTCCAGTATGATTGGAAAATCTTCGGGCAGCACCTCTATTCTGGCAAGATTCCCATGAATACGCACACGGGCCTGAACACAACCCAGATCAAACAGAATCTGTTCCGCCACGTCTACCATATGAAGTTTCTGGGGTGTTATGGTCTCTCCATAGACAAAACGGGAGGACAGACAGGCAAAAGAAGGCTTATTATAGGTAGAAAGCCCCAACATTTCGGAAATTGCACGGATATCTGCCTTGTACAATCCCGCAGTCCGAAGAGGACTTGCGATCCCCAGCTCCTTTACCGCCAAAAGACCGGGGCGATAGTCTCCCTCATCGTCCAGATTCGATCCCTCAACAATAAAAGTCAGACCTTCTTTTTCTGCCAGTGCTTTCATCTTGCCAAACAGTTCCTTTTTACAGATATAGCAGCGATTGGGCGGGTTCTTTGCAAATCCGTCTATCGAAAGTTCTTCTGACTCACAAATAATCTGGCGTATGCCTTCTTTCTCGCAGAACTCCTGCGCTTCCTTTCTCTCTCGCTCCGGAAAAGATAATGAGCGGGCGGTCACAGCTACACAATGATCTCCCAGAACATCGTGTGCTGTTTTCAGCAGAAACGTAGAATCCACACCGCCGGAAAAAGCCACAGCCACAGATTTCATGGCTGACAGTTGATTTTTCAGCTTCTCATATTTTTCTTTCTGCAACGCAGTCAGTTCCATTCTTTTATCTCCTTTTCATTCTGCACAGTGCAGACTATTGTATCTTTATCAGGTCTTTGACCACCTCTCCGGCAATGATCAGACCGGCTACCGAAGGAACAAAAGCCACGCTTCCCGGCACATCGCGACGGGCTGCGCAGGTGCGGGCTGTCCCCGGCGGGCAGACACACTCTGTTTTGCATCCGGCCGCGCCATCATCCAGGGGACGGGTGGGCAGTTCCTCAGAGTACACTACCTTGAGTTTTTTCACCCCGCGTTTTTTCATTTCCCGACGCATGACTTTTGCCAGCGGGCACACCTTTGTTTTATAAATATCCGCCACCCTGAACTGCGTTGGATCCAGCTTGTTTCCGGCACCCATGCAGCTGATCACAGGTACCCCGGCTTCTTTCGCCCGCATAATGATCTCGATCTTTGCTGTCACCGTGTCCACCGCATCAACCACATAATCATATTGGGCAAAATCAAACTGATCTGCAGTCTCCGGCAGGAAAAAGCATTGATGGGTATTCACAACAGCTTTCGGATTGATCTCCAGGATCCTTTCTTTCATCACTTCTGTTTTGTAATGTCCTATGGTTTTTCTGGTAGCTATGATCTGGCGGTTCAGATTGGTCAGGCACACTTTATCATCATCCACAATATCCAGTGTCCCCACGCCACTTCTTACCAGCCCTTCACAGACGTATCCGCCTACACCGCCGATACCAAACACCGCTACTCTGGCTCCTTTCAGCTTTTCCATGGCTTCGCTGCCAAATAAGATCTCTGTTCTTGAAAACTGATTTAACATGGTTATGTTTCTCCTGTCTATACTGACCGTGAAAAGGCGGATGTCTGCCATCCGCCTTATTTTTCCTACTGCATTAGTAGGCTTATTCTATATCTAATTTGATTCTTTGTCAATTTAAACTTTTGACATTGCCCAGAGATTGCGCACCTGTCCATTGAGCTGATCAAAGGTCCAGCGCTTCTCACTGTTGGTGCGGCTGTTAGGATCATTGATGATGAACCCCTGATCATCATAACCAACGATCACCATATAATGGCCGGAATCCGTAAAATCCCCCGGTCCCACATTAACGACCACGGGACAGCCTTCGTCCAGTTTATCCCTGATCCTGTTCTCCACCATGGCCACTTCACTGGCATGCAGACCATAGTGCTCACATCCCTCTTTGATCAGGCTCCAGGTGCTGCCGGAACCCGGCACACAATAGCCTGCACTTTCTGCATACGCAGCCACTGCTGCAGGTGTGGCGGAAGCATCCCTCGTCAGATATAAAACTACCATGGACAGTGTTGTGGGGCCGCATCCGCCATATCCCATCATGCCTCCATTGTACGTAATATATCCCCATCGTTCGTCCCACTGCATCAGAAGGGGGACCTGATCCGACTGGCTCTCCTCTGTGAGATCAATATTCCACACTTCATCCTTCAATTGAGGATAGTTATACACAAAATCGATGGTCTCACTGTTCTTTTGCGCCATTTCTTTCAGCTTCTCGGGATAACTGTCATCCTCAAGGATACAGGCTAGTTTTTCGCTCTGACTAAGCTTGGTGACCGGCAGCGGGAGTTCCTCCTGAACATGACTTGAAGCCTCTGCCGTCTCCTCCACAGCGGATACAATACTTTCCGTTTTCTGCGTTATGCCTGCGGCCACAGTCTGTACCACAAACCATGCTCCCTTTACCGCCGCTGCCGCCAAAAGAACCAGACACAGCATCAGCGCGATGCGGCGCATGAGTATTTTTCTTCTTTTTTTCCTTCGTATTCTGCTCACTTGTTTTTCCTCATCTAAGTATAATAATTCGTATCTGTTCAGTATCTCCACAGATACGATTCGCATACCTGTGAAAATCGGCTGCGCCGATAAGGTCTGCTCACGCCTGAATCATGTTCTTGCGGCCTCAACAGCAAGTGATTTGGCCTGTTCTTCTATTTGGTCACAATATATTTACCTCCTGTTGTTTTACTGTTCCCAGTATAACAGGAGTTCTCGGACATTGTGTCACAAAGATGTGGCACAGTTGTCAATTATGACGCCAGAAGCCAGATCCAGACTTCTCCTGTTCTGGAATTAATGTCTTTTACCTTGTCTCCCGTTTTTTTCCCAAAATAATAATACTGGCATTCCAGACTCAGCCTTTTCCCCTCACAGGTAAATACCACATACTCCGAACCATCCACATAGCCGACACTTGGACCTGCTGCAACCGTTGCTGACGCAAAGGAATACTCGCCTTTGCATACAGAAGTATACGTTTCTCTCACTGCGTCCGCGTATTCGATCATCGAAGCCTCATCTCCCGCCATATACTGGACCAGCACCAGAAGCCCCGTCACCGCGTCCACCGCCACATATACTGTATTTCCGTAGCTGTCAGGAAAGCACAGCCACCATAAGGACAGCTGCTGTTGCTGCTCATCCACTAAAAAAAGGCTTCCCACCGAATCTGCGATGGGCGAATATGCATCGTCCGCGGCTGTCTGCGCGTCCATCTCATGATCCACAGTGCCGATTCCCGCCGTATTCTCCGCCGCTACAGCTACTTCCGTATCTCCCGCCATTGTATCATAGTAATTTACAGGATAAAACATGGAATTCAGTCCCCAGTTCTCATAAACTTCGTTCAGCTTCTGTAAAAAATCTGTGGCTCTGTTCACTGCCTGCTGCTGCGTAAGTTCTGTATCCAGGGGTTCGCGGATGTCCGCGCCCGCCTCCAGCCCTGTTTCATTCCTCAGTTTCAACAAAAACTCTGCCAGCTTCGGTATCCTGGACTCCACGCTCATGGTATAGGTATACGGAGTGACCTCCCGGTTATCCACCACCGCTGTTTTTCCGGAAGAAAGACTTTCTGCCTTTTTCTCCAGCAAAGTCTCAGGAATCCAGATTCCTGTCAGAACGATCAGCGCCGCCAGCACAATGACCAGAAGGCCGTACAATCTCTTAATTTTCCTCATCATCGGCCTCCTTTTTCAGAAGAAAAGAAACCGTGGTTCCCTTCCCCGGTGTACTGTCATACGAAAGCTCTGTGTGATGCAATCTGGCGATCCTGGCTGCCAGCGCCAGTCCCAGGCCGGCTCCGTGCTCTTTTCGGGAACGGGATTTATCTACCATATAAAAGGCTTCCGTGATCCGTTCCAGCTCCGCCTGCGGAATCCCCCGCCCATAGTCCGTGACACAGATCTGATAATCGTCTTCCATCTCCCGCCCGGTTACTTCGATCCGGTCGGTTCCTGATTTCAAAGCATTATCCATAAGATTTAATAAAAGGGTCTTAAACAGATCGTATTCCAGGCGTACCCAGGCGGTCTGAACCTCACATTCAAGGGTGATTCCCCGCTGCACTGCCGCGGGGCGGGCTGTCTCCGCCGCATCCAGGATCACCTCGTCGATCCTGGCTTCTTCCAGCTGAAAATCCGATCGTTCCAGCGTGATCAGCTCCAGCAGTTTAAAGGAAAGAGCCTCCAGCCGCATACCTTCGTTCATAATGATGCCTGCCAGCTGGTGTACCTGATCCGGCGGCAGCGTTTTCTGATACAGAGTATCTGCATAGCCGATAATGGATGTCATGGGAGTTTTCAGTTCATGGGCAAAATTGGCAGTAAAATCCTCCTGCCTGCGGGCAGCGTCTTTAAGTTCTTCAATTTTGTTTTCTATCGTTCGGGCCATACGATTAAAGGCCCTGGCCAGATCCCCCACCTCATCATGGGTAGACACCTTCGCCCGGGCACCGTAATCTCCGGAAGTAAATTCCCACGTTGTATTGCGCAGTGCTGCCAGCGGCCGGGTCATGGTCCAGGAAAGAAGTAATAGCAGCACAGAAGCCGCACCGAGAATTACCCAGTAAAACAGTTCGCACCGTTTTCGCAGAGCATCCGCTTCCGCAAAAAGACCCGTCACATTTTTTTCCGTGATCAGTAGATAGTCTCTCCCATCCTGGGAAAACTGGCTTCTGACCTGCAGATACCTGCTGCCATCCATATCTATGGAAATCTCATAGCCCAGCTGTCCTTTGTCTACTTCGTTCCCGCTGTCTGTCGGTTCTATCTCACAGGAATTATAATAACAGGCCTGTCCTTTCTGCGAAAAATACAGTCCACATCCCGCCCCCAGCGTAGCGGCGGCGGTTTTTCCGATATTTTCCATATTTTCCTGATCCAGACCGTCCTCCACATTCAGAAGTACCGTCTGAATGGAATATTTTACCGTCTGATGCTGGGCCAGAGCACTATCCTGCTCTCTCTGCACCGAATGTTCCAGGCTGTAGGACACCGTCAGATATTCAATGGTGCTCAAAGAAACCGTCAGGATCAATATGGTGCTGAGAAATATTTTGTAAAAGAATCTCATTGATGAACCTCCAGACGGTAGCCGATACGAAATACCGTTACGATCCTGTCATTCCAGTCCAGTTTCTTCCTGAGACGCTGAATATGAGAATCCAGCGTTCTGGTTTCGCCTGTATATTCCTCCTCCCAGACTTTTTCGTACAGTCGGGCCCTGCTCAGAGCAACATTTTTATTATGGATCAGTTCAAGCAAAAGATCAAACTCTTTTACCGTCAGATCCACCGGTTTCCCTTTTTTAAATACCTGCCGGGAAACGGGATCCACGGTCACATCACCGATGGTAACCTTGTCTTTAACCTGCGTAGTACGCCTGAGCACCGTTTCTACCCGTGCTACCAGTTCACCGATCTGAAAAGGTTTGCTCAGATAATCGTCCGCGCCTTTTTTCAGGCCACGAATCCGGTCTTTCACCTGACCCATTGCGGAAATAATGATGACCGGCGTGCCGGTGCTCACAATATAGTCCAGAAGTTCATAACCGCTGATCTGCGGAAGCATCAGGTCAAGAAGTACCAGATCGTAGGTTTTTTCCTCTATCCGGTCGGCCCCTTCTTTTCCGTCAAACGCACAGTCACATCTGTAGCCCTCTGAGATCAGAGTCGTCTCGATCAGGCGGTTGATTTCTCTGTCATCTTCTATGATCAATATGGTTGTCATGTGATCTCCTTTGTGTATTCTCAATAAGATATATCTTTTGTCACGCATTATTTGTTCTTACACTGTCATACATTTGCTATATGCCGTGTTTTTTCAGCCGAACCTTTCGATTTCTAAGCATAAAGCTGAAATCATGCTTTTCTATTTTATCATAAAGATGCGACAGACTTGTAAAACTTCTTAAAAAAAATCAGGAGACCGTCTCAGACGATTTCCTGATCTTTTTCCCATATGTTCGTCAGCTGCAGCAGTTAAAATCCTGCACCAGATCCTGATATTCCGGATGTTTATAGAACCATTTTACCGCATAGCTGCAGGAAAGATAAGCTTTGAGACGACGCTCCCGCAGTTCATCCGCCAGCGCATGCATCAGCTGATCACCGATGCCCTGCCCCCGGCAGCTGGGAGATACATAGGTATGGGTCACCTCGATCAGACCCTCCAATGCTGTTTCAAAGTCCACTTCACCCAGGATGAGATCTGTGTTTTCGTCTCTGCATTGAATGCTGTTTTTCTTATAGATGAACTTCATGCTTCTTCTCGCTTTCTCTTGGATATTATTCTTGTATTCTATTGAGTTTTGTCCAATTTGCACTTATTTCTGGATTTCTTTGGATGTTTCCCTGTTTTTTTCTTTATTACATCCAATCTGCGCCTGTTTCTGGATTCTTTTTGGATGTTTTTCTGATTTTTTAGCTGACTACATCCAATCCGCTCTTATTTTTGGTGTTTCTTTGGATGTTTTTACTTCACTCTTACTGATTATATCCGATTTTCAGATCACAAGAAATTATTATACTGTTCAACAATGAGTTAGCACAATTTCAGTCATTGCGGCTTCATCCTACGCCAGGATGGCCATCAGCAATGTTCCTGCTACCATCAATCCCAGGCCCGCAGCAGATCTTTTTTTCAGCTTTTCGCCAAAGAATATGTAAGAAAAGGCTATAGTCACCACGATGCTCAGCTTGTCGATGGGCACGACCACGCTGACTACGCCATTCTGGATCGCATAGTAATAACACAGCCAGGATGCACCTGTCGCCAGACCCGACAGATTGATAAACAGAAGCTCCCGGCGGTCAATGCTCTTTACCTGCGTATGCTTACCTCTGGCAAAAACAATGATCCAGGCCATCACAAGCACCACGCAGGTACGGATAGCTGTCCCCAGATTGGATTCCACGCCGGAGATACCTACCTTGGCAAGAATTGAAGTCAATGCCGCAAATACGGCAGACAATACGGCATAAATATACCATCCTTTTTTCTGCTCCGTAGCCGCTGTATCTTTTTTCTCAATCATAAAGAATACACCAAGACCGATCAGTGCCACGCCGATCAGCTTCACCGCCAGATGATTGGTCTCCCGGAAAATCGCGATAGCCAGAAGCACTGTAAGTATCGTACTGGACTTGTCGATGGGCACTACTTTGTTAATATCCGCCATAGACAAGGCTTTAAAATAGCAAATCCAGGACATACCGGTGGCCAGACCGGAAAGGATCAGAAACAGAAGGGACCGTGGTTCGATCTGCGAGATCGTGCCGGCGGATCCCACCACAAATACCATGATCCAGGAAAAAATCAGCACCACCACGGTGCGCACCGCCGTTGCCACGTCGGAATCCGTATGTTTGATCCCACATTTTGCCAGAATTGCCGTCAATCCGGCAAATATGGATGATAATACTGCCATCAGAAGCCACATAAAATTTCCCCTCTTTTGTAAACCATTTTCTTCCATTATAGTTTACTGAGAAAAATTGTCAATCAGACATTCCTTCCCCCATTTTCCACAGGCGTAGATGGGTCAGCCCCAAAGGGACGGCTCCGGAATCAAAACCGCTACGGAACAATCGTAATCACATCATCTAAAACATATAAAAATG
>CALZOU010000109.1 GCA_945827805.1 uncultured Lachnospiraceae bacterium | reverse complement strand
GATGGTGGTCGTGATCATGACAGCCGCACTCACACTCCTCGTCATGGTCATGATGATGGTGGTGATGATGCTCATGAGCCTCTTTCAGAAGTTCATCGGCAAGATCTGCTTTCTCATTTTCCATAACAGCTTTGACCTGCTCCGGCTCCAGCTGTTCTACCGGTGTAGTAATGATATGAGCACTCTCGTTGAGGCTGCGGATCAGCTCAATGGCTTCCTTAACTTTCTTCTCATCTGCCACATCGGTGCGGCTCAGAACAATAGTACCCGCATAAGCAATCTGATTCGAGAAAAATTCTCCGAAATTTCTCAAGTACATTTTGCATTTTTTCACATCCGCCACTGTGGTATAACTGTTGAGCTGGATCTCACATTTATCTTTCACGTTCTCCACAGCCTTGATCACATCGGACAGCTTTCCTACACCGGAGGGTTCAATAATGATGCGGTCCGGATGGTATTTCTCCACTACCTCCACCAGCGCTGTACCAAAATCACCTACCAGGGAACAGCAGATGCAGCCGGAATTCATCTCGCGGATCTCAATTCCTGCTTCCTTTAAGAAACCGCCATCGATACCGATCTCACCGAATTCGTTTTCGATCAGTACCACCTGTTCTCCCTGATATGCTCCCTTTAAAAGTTTCTTGATCAGAGTTGTCTTGCCGGCTCCTAAGAAACCGGAAATAATATCTATCTTTGTCATGTTTACCTCCCTGTCCATTGCGGACATATCATCTCACAAAAGCATTTTATGCGCGGGCCTTTGGCCGCCCGGGGTAAAACTGCTGCATCAATAATTGTCAAATGAGTATTATAGTGCATTCATTCGCAAATTGCAACGCTGCCGCACCGTAATTGATACAGATCTTCCCGCTGATTTTGAAGGCAGGGGATCTGTTTTCTTGTTTTCTTCAGCACCTCTGATGAAATATCCGCATAAAGAATTTCCTCTTTCTCTCCAGCCTCCGCCAGGATCCTTCCCCAGGGATCGATCACCATGGAATGACCATGGGCTTTAAAAGCCGGTTTCTGCCCGCACTGACCGCAGGCCAGCACATAACAGGTATTCTCAATGGCTCTTGCCCGAAGCAGCGGTTCCCAATGAGCCGCTCCGGTGGGATCCGTAAAATTGGCCGACACGATCAACACCTCCGCACCGTTGTCCGCCATCAGACGATACAGTTGGGGAAAGCGAAGATCATAGCAGATGGAAAGTCCCAGCCTTCCGAGATCCGTATCTGCCAGACACACCGTCTCCCCCGGCAGGATCTCATCGGATTCTCTGTAGCTTGGTCCATCCTCCACAGTCACATCAAACATATGCAGCTTACGGTACGATGCCACACACCGTCCCTCCGGAGAAAACAGCATGGACAGATTCCGAGCTTTTTTCTCATACTTTTCCGTTATGCTTCCCGCATGCAGCCACACACCATTTTTTCTGGCCATATCGGAAAACCGCTCCGTGATCCTTCCGGGTACCCCACTGGCATGCCCTGCCATATCCGGTCCTATATATTCTACCGTCTCCGGAAACACCACCAAAACTGCTCCATGCTGCACAGCCTCGCTGGTCCTCTCTTCCATTTTTCTCAGATTTTCTTCCTTGTTCTGCTGCGAATCCATCTGCACCAGAGCCACCCGGAAATCCTTCATTCTTCTGCCTCCCGCTTTTTGTGGAGCTTATTTGTTACTGTTTACTGGCTTGCCAGTGAACAGTAATGCTTATTTTGCTCCGTTTTTCAACTGTTTTGTCTCTGTCTTTTTTCTTATCCCTATAGTATAATAAAACTCATAATATTTGGACAGTTTTTTCTGTCCTTCTTTGAAAAGAAAAGGAGGATTTTTTATGGCAAGAACAGGAGGTTCCCATTCCGGAGGAAGAGTCGGCGGCTCTCATTCCAACGGTTCCCGCGCAGGCGGTTCTCATACCTCACCGCCCCGCCGCAGTACTTCCCGGCCCGCCGGACCGTCAGGCCCCAGATCCCAAAACTCTTTCGGTCCTCGTCCCGGTACCCGCAGACCAGCAGGCCCACCCCCGGGCGCATTCATGCCCCCGCCGCCTCCGCCGCACCACCATCACCACCACATGCGGCCGCCAAGGCGACACAGAAGAAACGGCAGCTGTCTCGGCTCCATTCTGGCATTTATCCTTATTCTGGTAATTATTGCCATAATCTTCGGAAGTATACAAAACAGCAGTCAGCCGGAAGCTCCGTCAGTAACGCAAACTGTTGCCATAGAGCGCACACCTTTAGCCGATTCGCTCTGTAAAGAAACAAATTACTATACCGACGAGCAGAATATGATCACCGACCAAAATCAGCTGCTGACAGGCTTAAAGACATTCTACACCACCACCGGTGTCCAGCCCTACGTATACTTTACCGCCGAAGAAACACTCGATGACACCTATGCCGGAGAAGTCTACGACAGCCTGTTCACCGACGAAGGCCATTTTCTGCTGCTGATCCACAGCACCCCCGACGCTCAGGGCGACGAAACCTGGAACGACTACTACCTCCTGGGCAGCGACGCCGCCAAAGTGATCGACAACACCCTCATGGATCAGTTCTGGCAATACTACGACACCAACTACGCCGATATCAACCTGACCACAGAGCAGGTACTGTCCCAGACCTTTTCTCAGACCGCCAGCGTGTTCACAGTCTCCGAAAAAACACCCACGGACACCCACTCACCTGCAGAAAAAGGAAGCAGCACCCCCATCCTCCTGATCGTAGGCACCGTCCTGCTTCTTATGATCATCGGCATAATCTTCATCATCCTCCGTTCCCGGAAAACCAAAGTCTCCGGAAACGAAACCAAAACCGAACCCGACATCTTCACACAGATGGATACAGAAAGAGACAGCGAGGATTAATCCCCGCTGTCTCTTTCTGTATCATTTTTTCTTCTTCTCTTTATAACTTCTGATCTGTGCCACAACCCTCTGCAAATACTCTCTCTGCCTCTCCTGATTCTTCCCAGGCCTGAACACCTTAACACGCCGCAGCGCACTCTTCTGCAGAGGTCCCATTCTATGTACCGCAAATTCCGTATGCTGCACCGTCAGCCTCTCACGCCGCGCAGCCAGTGCACCCTCCAGATCCGCGCCCTTCTCCCGAAGATCCTGCACAAAGGATTCCATCTGCCGGTTCAGGTTATCTTCCATATCCTCCACCGTCTTGGCAAGCCCGGTCAGCGCAGATACCGTAAGCGCCGCGTCTGCAGCGATCAGCGCCATCAAAAGCAGCGATACCAGTTCCTTCCACACAGATACCTCCGGCGTCACGATCCGGTTCATCAAAGGATACAGACCATAGATCACCAGAAGTCCTGCCGCGCCAAACCCCAGCGAACAGGGCAGGCACACCCTGCCCTGCAGGTTAAAAGGCATATTGCTGTAATCCCACCATACGGCATGAAACAGCTTTTCCAGCACCCAGGACGTACCAAACTCAAGTACTATACTGCCAAGATAACCAATCAGAAACACCTGCCACCAGTTCAGAGAATATCCCGCATAATTCTGCAGGGCATCGTATACCATGGTTATTCCCGTAGCTCCCACACCATAGATCGGCACAATAGGACCGTAGAGAAATCCCCGGTTTTCCCATTTTCCTTCCTTGATCGTACAGAATGTGGATTCATAGACCCATCCCAGCACACTGTACAGCGCAAACATCACAAAATACCGGCTAAGCCACATACCGCACCTCCTAAAGCTTTATGGCACGGCGGATCCGTTCCCAGATCACACCCTGAAAATACACATAGGCTCTGTCAAACAGCACCAGAAACAACTGTCCCCCAACAAGAAGCAGCGGATACAGAAGATCTCCTGCCTTCAAAAGCAACGCTTCTCCCAGAAAAAGCTTCGGCATACCAAACACCAGCGGCAGATACATTACATTAAAAATCACAAGCCGCAGGATCACAAACATCCGGTTTCTCTTTTTTTCATCCACTCTGCGGCAAAGACAGCTCCAGCCCATTTCTGTCAGCAGAATATACAGTGAAAACACCGCAAAAGTCACCATATACAGCTTCTGGGGGATCACGATCAGGCCCAGCAGCATATTGGCAATCCAGAACACCCAGCCGCTTTTTATGCCGTACTCCCTCTGTATTATACCGGTGCAGAAAGCAGCCAGCGCCAGAAAAAACACAGTACTGCTCTCCACCACATTACCAAGATACAGCAGAATCACCGCAATGGCCAGGAGCATGGCCGATACTGTCAGCTTTTTAGTACTTACATGCATGAACAGATGTCGCCTCCCATACACTCACAGCAGGTGTCTGCCAGCCAAAGGTCACAGCAGGCATCACCTGTACAGCAGCTGTTATTTCCGGAACGGTTCTGGTACACCGGACGCTGCTGATACCGACTGTTCTGATTCTGCAGATGACGCAGAAAAGAAGCATATTCCGTATTGCCCGGCTCCATATTGACGGCCTGCTGCGCATGATCCATGGCATCACTGTTGTTGCCGATGCCAAGGCTGGCCACCGCGTAGCAGTAATGCCACTCCGCCGTACGATTTCCCATGGGCCGCAGCACATTTAAGGCATCGTGATACCTGCGGGCATTCAGCATATTACGCACATCCGCAAACATCTGACCGTTTCCGCTCTGCTGATAGGCCGTTTGCTGATACGTGTTCTGCTGGTACGTATTGCTGTACCCGCCGTAACTCTGACTGCCGCCATAACTGTACGATTCCGCCTGCCCGTTCATGATCTGCTGGTAGGCCTCCTGCACTTCCTTAAACTTCTCCTCCGCCAGATCCGCCAGCGGATTGTTGGCATAAGAATCCGGATGGTATTTCCGGCTAAGCTCACGGTATGCTTTTTTTATTTCTTCCTGACTGGCGTTTCTTGAAACGCCCAGCACTTCATAAGGATCTCTCATCTGTCTTTTTCTCCGTTTTTATTACTCCTGGCGGAAATGTTTTCCGCCTCTTTTTTCAATTTGTCAAACCTGTTCCATACCCCATCATATAAAATATTTTCCAGAATTGCAACATCCTGCACCAGAGGAAGCTTTTCAAAAGCCTCACAGCAGGCTGCCATCATACTGACCAGGAGCGTCTCACAGTCCTTTGCAAACCTGTCTTCTTCCTCTTTCGTCTGTCCATAGCGCTGCTTTTTTCTGAGCAGGAGAATATTGTAATTTCCCGACTTTTCATCCTTCTTAAGATCATCCCAGGCATCCATCAGATAGATGAATTTTCCAAGATAAAATCCCGTCCGGTACAAAAGCTCCTGCCACATATCCTCTTTCACTGCAAAAACGCTGCCCAGAAGATGACCAAAGGTACCCGCCACCAGGTCAATATCCGTGCTGTTCTTCTTTTCCAGCCCGGACAGTTCCTTTAAGTACTTTCGGATCACAGCTTCTTTTTCGGGATACAGCTTTCTGGCCTTTAAAAATGCCCGGCGGTATAACCGAAGCCCTGCAAGAGCTGAGGCCTTTTTCTCGTCCCTCCAGTCATCCAAAAGCTTATACCAAGTGAGCAAAAGACTCATATGGGCCGCATACTCCGAAAACTCATTTTCTATCATCAGCCGTTTTTTTTGCGGATGAGCGATACAGCGTTTTTTTGAAAACTGCTGTTTTGGCTCATACAGTGAGCTTAACAAAAGGGTCAGAAAAGTCAGATCATAGGACAATGTCATCTGTCCCGATAAACCGTACTCCCTGCGAAGAGCCTGGCACGCACCGCAGTAAAAACCCTTGTACGTCTCATATTCCTTTATTTTAAGTTCTTCTTTATGGATCGTCACATACCCAAACATTGTTCTTCCTCGTTACTTTTCACACAGCCGCCAGACATTTTCTGTATGGCGGCATAGAGACGTGATTCAGGTGTTCCCCTACTCTACAGAACTATCCTTCTTTCGATACTTTCGGATTTCCTCCAGAAAGCGCTCTCCGTATGATTCAAATTTTTTCTCACCTACACCGGTCACCCCAAGCATTTCCTCTCTATTTTCCGGAAGCTTCCGGCACATATCCGTAAGCGTTTTATCCGAAAACACCAGATAAGGCGGCACGCCCTGCTTTCTGGCCAGTGACATGCGAAGGGTGCGCAAAGCTTCAAACAGTGAACTTTCCACTTCTCCTGCCACTGTGTTCCCCGTCTTCTTTTTCCTGGCCGGTGTTTCCTTTTTCTCCACCTGCACGGATATGCTGACCGGCACTTCCTCCAGAAGCAGTTCCTTCCCTTCGGGAGTGAGCTTTACCACCGGATAGGGATCTCCCTGCTGCTTTAAAACCTGCATACCATACAGTTTATGCAGTACCTTTCTGAGCATATTCACCGGCATTCCCCGAAGAACACCATATTCTGACAGCCTGTCCAGGCCAAACTGCCTGACCTTCTGTGCTGAGCTTCCCCTCAACGCATCCATCAGCACCTGGGCTCCGTAACGACCGCCGCTTTCCCAAACCATACGCAAAAGCGCCATGGCCGCATCGGTCACATCCTGCGTTTCAAAATCACCGCAGCAGCTTCCGCAGTTTCCACAGGAATCCACCGCCTCCTCTCCAAAATAGCGAAGGATATAGCTGCGCAGACAATCCTCGGTAAAACAATAGGCTGTCATCTGGCGAAGCCTCTTGTGATCCTGATCCTTTACGATCTGCAGTTCATGCTCATCCAGCTCATCATTTTCCCGGGCATGCTCAATAAAATACTGGTTTGTCACCACATCCTGCCCGGAATACAATAAAATACATACCGCAGGCTCTCCATCCCTGCCTGCGCGGCCCGCTTCCTGATAATAACTCTCCATATTTTTCGGCATATTGTAATGCACCACATAACGCACATTGGACTTATCAATGCCCATACCGAAAGCATTTGTGGCCACCATCACCGGAGACACATCGTAAAGAAAATCCTCCTGATTCCGGGTGCGCTCCTCATCCGTCAGGCCTGCATGATAACGGGTAGCCCGATACCCCTCCCGGATCAGCAAATCGCAGATCTCCTCCACATTTTTTCTCGTGGCACAGTAAATAATGCCGCTCTCTTCCCGATGTTTATCCAGGATCGCCAAAAGCTCCCTGTCCTTGTCCGCCGGCTGGCGCACTTCAAAATACAGATTCGCCCGGTCAAACCCTGTCGTTTTCACAAAGGGATCCTCAAGCCCCAGCATGGCAATACAGTCATCCCGAACCGCGCGGGTAGCCGTAGCCGTATAAGCAGCCATCACCGGACGCCGTGGCAGCATCCGCACAAACTCCTGTACCTTAAGATAACTGGGCCGAAAATCCTGTCCCCACTGGGACACACAATGGGCCTCATCCACTGCCAGCAGAGAAATGTCCGCAAAACGCGCAAAATCCAGAAACGATTCTGTCAAAAGCCGCTCCGGAGCCACATAGATCAGCTTATACTGTCCTCTTTTTGCCAGCTGCAGCGCCTTCAGATACTGATTCATAGTCAGCGAACTGTTCAGATATGCCGCATGGATCCCCATCTGGTTCAGCGCGGTCACCTGATCCTTCATCAGCGAGATCAACGGCGACACCACCAGCGTGATCCCCGGAAGCAAAAGCGCCGGCATCTGATAACACACCGACTTGCCCGCCCCCGTAGGCATAATGCCAAACACATCTCTGCCCTGCAGCACAGCCTCGATCAGCTCCTCCTGTCCCGGGCGAAAAGAATCATAACCATACAGTTGACGCAAAATCTCTTCTTTTGTCATGCCATCCTCTCCTTTTCTTCTCTCTCCCGGCGATATTTCCCTATTGTACCACACCCGCCAACAAAGAAAAAGGCCTGATGCGCCCTTTGGCTCCCTCTGTTATATTTCTTTTCCGCGCTCCGCCTGCGCTCGCTCCGAGCCTGTAGTCTCGGAGTCGTGCTCGGAAAGTCGCTTGAAAAGAAATATAACAGAGGGAGCCAAAGGGCGCATCAGGCTCACACACCCAAAATAAATCAGAATTTATGTTTCAGAGGATTGATGGTCCCTGCAGCTCCCAGGTTAAAATTACCATAGCTGTAAGACAGCGTCTGAGCAATCTC
>CALZOU010000108.1 GCA_945827805.1 uncultured Lachnospiraceae bacterium | reverse complement strand
TGTCTGAATAACAGAATTTAGTATAATACCCATATGTGGAAAATTCAACAAATATTGCATTAAGGAGTTTTTATGAATTACGAAATATTTGCCGATGTGTCTTTGGACATAGATATGGGTTTTGCCGATGCCCACAATGTACATTATATTGCGATGAATTATGTTCTCGGCACAGAAGCTCATCACTGTGACCGTCCGGAATCGGACGAGATGATGCACGAATACTACCAGAAACTGCGTGAAAAAGTTTCTACACAGACCAGTCAGATCGTTCCCTTTCATTATGTGGAAGCTTTCGAGCCATTTATAAAAGAAGGAAAGGCTATACTTTATATTTCACTTTCCAGTGGACTAAGCAACACCTATGAATCTGCACAGATGGCAGCAAAACAGTTGAAAGAAGAATATCCTGAAGCTCAGATTGAGGTGGTGGATTCCTTAGGCGCCACCGGCGGTATGGGTCTTTTGGTAGAATCTGCCTGCGAAAACCGCGAAAATGGTATGTCTCTGGAAGAAAACGCCGCATGGCTCAGGAAATACAACCGTCATGTGCATTACTGGTTCAAGGTAGAGGATCTGATGTACTTGAGCCGTGGCGGACGCATTTCCACTGCAGTTGCTCTGATGGGTACCGCCCTGAAGCTGAAACCGATCCTGACCATCAAGGCTGACGGAAAGCTGGATACCATCGACAAAAAGCGGGGCAATCGTCTGGCGCTCAAACGTCTGGTGGAGCTGTTTGAAACCCACTACATCCCTGGCATCCGTGAGACCGTGTATATCTGCTGTGCAGACTGCAAGGATGACGCTGCCGTCCTCCGGGACATGATTCTGGAAAAGCATCCGGAAATGCAAGTGAAGATCACCATGCTCAGCCCTATCATCGGTGCACATACTGGTCCGGATATGCTGTCGCTGATTCATTACGGAGAAGAGAGGACATATTAATATAAGACTGGAACATATCAGTACAGTTCCGGCTGTACTGGGCATAATAATATAAAAGCCGGCTCTGGATAGGGAAATGAGAATCACTTGTTTTCCTATCCAGAGCCGGTTAATTATTTATAATAGCTTTTGGATGTTTTTTCCTGTTTTCTCTTTTAATGTCCATTTTTGCATTGACTGGCAGCTACTTTTGGATGTTTTACTCTATTTTCTCTATATAATGTCCATTTTATCGCTGACTGGCAGATACTTTTGGATGTTTTTCCTAACTTCTCTTTGTTTTGCCCATTTTGAAGCTTCGTGCAACTTCAAATGCAACTTCAAAGAAGGACAAACCACAATCATGAAAGTCCCTGCATCCACGACTTTTTCCGAAAAATAAATATAGTAATCATAAGGCGTACACATTCTTCCAGCGAAAGCAGGAAATATACAGGCGCGATCGTCAGATGCAGACCAAAGGCTGCCATCAGACCCAGGGGCACACCGAACAACCATGTACCTATCAGATCGACCACCATGATATATCTGGTTTTCCCGCCGCTTCGCACAATGCCTCCGCCAAGAATCATATTCTGCACTTTCACCGGTGCAAATATGGCAAACACCAAAAGCAGCTGACAGGCCATCTCCCGGACGATATCTTCCACCTGAAAAACGCTCACATACACGTTACTTGCCAGAACAACCGTCAGTGATAATATCACTGATCCTGCAAATCCGTACCCGCACATGCGCTTCGCTTCCCCATAGGCCAGATCATACTCGCCGGATCCCAGACGCTTTCCTGTCAAAATCCCTGCAGCCTGCGCCACACCGCCCATCAGGCCCATAAACAGCGTAACAATCGGACCGATCAATGTCATAGCCGCACAGGCGTGTGTCCCGATGCGGCCGTAGATCATCCCGTATACATTCTCTCCCAGACTCCAGAAGAATTCACACACAAGGATCGGTGCCAGAATGCCGGCATACTGTTTCCATTTCTCTGCATTCATGGAAATGGCAAATGTCAAACGTATCTCCTCTTTATTTTTCACGCTTTGATAAAAGTAGAAAATGATCAGACATTCCACGGTCTGCGCAGCCACTGTGGCAGCAGCCGCACCTGCCACACCCATTTTCGGAAAACCGAACTTTCCAAAGATCAGCAGATAACTCAGCACCGTATCCAGCACAGCGTTGCATCCCGTAGCATACAGCGGAACCGCCGCATGGCCCATGCATCTGAGCAGCGTCGCATACAGCAGACTGAAGGCTCTGGGCAAACATCCTATTCCGGTAATCATCAGATACAGCGCCGCTGCATCACGGACGGAGGTATCCATGGTATACAGTTCCATGACTTTTCCCGGCCATACTTCACATATCATCAGGAAAACTATCGAAAGACCCACACCAAAACAAAGATTCAGATAAAAGCTTCGTCCCGTCTCCCTGTCATCCTGCTTTCCCATATACTGTGCCAGCATGATTCCCGCAACAGCAGCTATGGCTGAGAGAAGCACACTGTACAAAGACATAAACCTTCCTGCCAGACCGATCCCGGCAATGGCCACCTCCCCCAGCTGCCCCACCAGAATCTGGTCTACCATACTGAAGGATGACTGCAAAAGCCCCTGCAAAGCCACGGGAACTGCCAAATGAATAAATTCTCTGTGAAAACTGTCTGATCGTTTCATAAATTCACCTCACTGCACATTTTTCATCTTTTATTTTAGGTGCCGTCAGGTGATAACGCAAAGGTTAAACGCGTAACCTTTTACAAAAATAGATTCACGTTTTCATATATTATGCCTAGCATTTGGCGTCATGGGGACGTTTATTCTATACTATGGAGTGTCATGGGGACGTTTCTTCTGTATTATTTCCCCCTGTACTTTCTCTCTCCAGAAGTTTTACAGGCAGCACATAACAAAGTTTGGTCTCCTCTTTCCTGCGAAGCTTTTGCAAAAGTTCAATAGCCAGTACTGCTCTCTTTTGATGATCCTGCCCGATCGTAGTCAGCAAAGGATGCGTCTGTCTGGACAGCATACTGTCATCAAATCCGCCCACCGATATCTGCTCCGGCACAGAAATTCCTTCTGCTGCCAGAAAATGCAGGATCTCCACAGCATAGAAATCAGACACGGCAAATACAGCAGTGAACGACCGGATATAATCAGCTTTCTTCTTATAATACTCCTGCCTCTCTTCTTTTTGCATCGGTACAATCAAAAGCTCTGCCTCCGGTAATACATCATGAAATCCCTCAAATCGAAGGTGATCCATACACTCATCATTATCAGAAACGCATAATACCTTCCTGTGTCCCAGCCTTTTGAAATATTCTCCCATCTGCCGGCCGCCCTCATAATGATCGATCACCAGATTTACCAGACCCCGGCCCTCTTCCAAAAAGCCGTCATAGATCACGAAAGGAATACGCATATGATCCCGAAGATTCTGATAATCCTGCTCACAAAAGCCGATCACCACCAACCCTTCCATATTCCACATGGAAGCAAAGCGGGCAATTTCATTCCACTCACTGGTGGCTTTAACCATCATAAAATATCCGGCTTTGTCGATTTCTCTCGCCAGAGCATTCAGAGATGCCGCTATAAATCCGTCTTCCAGTACATGATTCTCATACTTTTCATGGTCATTGACGATCACGCCGATAATTCGTGAACTGTTCTGCGCCAGCAAGATACCGGCCATGCTGGGAATATACTCTCTTTTTTCCAGCTCTTCCTGCACCCGCCGGACAGTGCGATCTGAAATCTTTGCGGTTTTCCCGTGGATCACATTGGATACTGTAGCCGTGCTCAAGCCGAGATCCCTGGCAATATCTGCAATACGAACTCTGTTCTCCTCCATATTTCCCGATCCTTTCCTGTTTTCCTGCATAGTATATCATATTAATTACTGCGCGAATACCGCCAAAGTCTCCCGTCAGGTGGCACGGAAGCAGTGTTGTTTTTTTCAAGCGAGCGCTTGATTAAATATATAAGGTATGATATACTGCATTATAATATCAATAAAATACATGAACGGAGATTACTACATGAACGAAGATAAGAAAAAGGAAAAGAGAAACGAAATCATCGGTGTCTGCCTTGACTGTTTTGTCGAAAAGGGGTTGACCGTCACCACGACAAAAGATCTCTGTACGGCGGCCAATCTACAAAACGGAGGTATCTATTATTATTTCTCCACCAAAGAAGAGATCGTTCTTGCATGTGCTGAGGAAGCAATCAATCGGATTGAAAAAAGTGCGTTCGGCATCGTACTTGAAGATATCAGTGATATCAGAAGCATGATGGATCGCCTCGTCACACTGGCTGACAAAATGTCGCCGACTATGCGCTTTCTGGTCAGCGTATGCGTTTCGCACGAATACGAAGAACAGATAAAGCCTTCTCTTGTTCGGCTTGCATCAAGATACCCCTATTACACAGACAAAATTGCAGAGATTCTCGGCTGTACAAAGGACGAGGTCGAACCGTTTATTCACCTTTCGATCCTTGCCATCAACAACTACATGATTTTTTCCGAGCGAGCGCTGTTTGATCCTCAGATCGAATCTGTAAAAAAGGAACTGATGAGGCTTGCAGAAAGGAAAAGAAATAAGTCCACAACAGAAGAAAATTAAGGAGGGTAATTTATGAAACGAATCACAACCATTCTTCTTACAGCGGCATTGCTGCTATCCTGTACTGCCTGCACACAGACAGGAAACGAGGGACAGAACACAACAAAAACGGATCTCGGACTGAATACCGAAGTCAAGTCTGCCACAGATTTTACGGCTAAGACAAATGCCGCAGTTTATGATCAGCTTGATTTCGACGATAAACAGGAATATGAGTTTGCAACACGCGGCCTGATCGATGCGCCGGAAACACTGGAACTGAAGGATGAGGAAGGGAACATCCTCTGGAGTCAGGAGGCCTATGCTTTTCTGGACGATTACGAAAAAGCCCCCGACAGCGTGAACCCCAGCCTGTGGGAAAACACGAAGAACAATCATGTCTACGGACTTTTTGAAGTCTGCGAGGGCATCTATCAGGTACGGGGCTACGACATGGCCAACCTTACTGTTGTCAAGGGTGACACAGGTTGGATCGTCTTCGACACACTGATGAGCGTGGAGTGCAGTCAGGCGGCAATGCAGCTGATAGAGAAAAATCTGGGCAAGTATCCAGTCAAGGCCGTCATCATTTCTCACTCTCACGCCGACCATTTCGGCGGTATTACCGGTGTTATGGCTGAGGAAGACAAGGCTGACGCATCGCAATCCATCGAGGAACAGCTTGCCAGCGGCAAGATCCCAGTCATCACCCCCGAGGGATTTACTGAGCATTCTGTCAAGGAAAACGTCTATGCCGGCAAAGGAATGGGGCGCCGCAGCAATTATCAGTACGGCGTGCTTTTGACCCCCGGTGTAAACGGCAAACTGGCACAGGGCATTGGCATGGGACAATCCACCGGTACAGTTTCCTTCCTTACGCCCAGCTATGAAATCAAAGAAACCGGAGAAAAGTTGATCATTGACGGCGTTGAACTGGAGTTCCAGCTCACTCCCGGCACGGAAGCTCCTGCGGAAATGAACACCTGGCTACCGCAGCACAAGGCACTCTGGCTGGCTGAGAACTGCAACGGAACGCTCCACAATCTCTACACGCTGCGAGGTGCTGAAGTACGCGACGGCGCGGCATGGGCAAGTTACATAACCGAGGCCATCTCCCTTTACGGAAAGGACGTTGAGGTCAGCTTTCAGTCCCACAACTGGCCGCACTGGGGTAACAATATCGTGAACGATTACCTGGTCAATACCGCAGCTGTGTATAAGTACATAAACGATCAAACCCTGACCTATATCAATCAGGGATACACCAGCGATGAGATTTCCAACATGATCGAGTTGCCCGAAGCCCTCAATAAAATCTGGTACACCCGCCAGTACTACGGCACAGTGGCACACAACGCCAAGGCAGTCTATCAGAAATTCATGGGCTGGTATGACGGCAATCCCGTTAACCTCAATCCTCTCACTCCCAGCGACAGTGCAAAGAAGTGGGTGGAGTATCTTGGTGATACCGATAAGGTGCTGCAGATGGCTAAGGAGGATTTCGACAAGGGTGAGTATCAGTGGGTAGCCGAAGTTACCAACACTATCGTTTTCGCTGACCCGACAAACACCGATGCACGGCTGCTGTGCGCCGATGCTCTGGAGCAGCTGGGATATCAGGCGGAGTCTGGTCCGTGGCGCAATGAATACCTGACTGCCGCGCAGGAACTGCGCTATGGCAATGCCAATTTCACTGCTTCATCCAAGAGCACCGGTTCCATGATCAAAGCACTTTCCGCACCTATGCTCTTTGACTATATGGCCATTGTAATGGACAAACAGGCATTGGCCAACTATGACTTCATCATGAACGTATCACTGCCCGACGTAGGTGAGCAGCACATGCTCCGCGTGAAAAACGGTGTGATACTGGTATATGCAGATACACAGTCCGATGCAGCGGATATATCCATCACCTGTCCGAAGAATGCTCTCTTTGCCATCCTGACCAATAATGAGGAAACAGTCTCTCAATCCGTTAAGGTCGAAGGAAAAGCTGAACTGCTGACACTGATGATGGAAAATATGAACCAGTTCCCGATCAACGGAACCAATCCGTTCAATATCATCGAGCCATAACATTTTCGCCGATAAAACATAACTGCTCAATAACTTACCACCTAACGCGGTGAGTTATTGAGCAGTTACTTATTAAGTATAATACAATATTCAGCCATTAGTTTATCAGATGAACAGTTCTACATCTGTAAACTCCATCATCCATCGTTTTTCAGATTCTGTGATCCGTTTGATGCAATATGTACATTATTTTTTCTTTAATAAACACATAGAGCAGTGTTATCATCACATCTGATACTGTCGTTAATATAAACATCACCCCAAAACAAAGCATCGGATGTGAACCAATCACCGGATACAGTATACCAAATAAAATATATACCCCTGGTGCCTGAAGCAGATATAAATAAAGACTATTCTTTCGCAGCCACTGATAAACCGCTGTTGTTTCGAGCTTGCCTGCTGCTTTTGTCTGACATAATCCCATGGTAAAAGTTAAAACCAGTATAGGACTGACAATTTTTAATATACATTCCATACTGTACATTTCTGTTGAGTACTGAGCTAAACATACACAGGCGATAATACCAGCCAGTGAGCCAACGATCAGAATCCATTTGGAAACATTACGATAAACAAAATCTGCAGCATAAAAGAATGCTGCTCCGGCAAAAAACACCACAATATATATATCGATCTGCGATAATTTATAATAATCTATTTGTCCCAAAAAGAAATGCGCGGCCAAATATAATACAACAGAAACCATAGCCCCGTATATTATATTACTTTTTTTCAATAGTCCATTTAACAGAATCCAGATCAACGTAACCCAAAACAACATCAGAAGAAACCAGGCCACATCAGAAAACTTTCCCAGTGCCATCGCTATATAACCGTCGCAAAGCGAAGCACCCTTGTCACGTCCAAAGCTTGGAATATCAAAAAATGTATACGTTGGAACAAGCCATAATATCCCGTATGCGAAATAAGGAATAAGCAGCCGAACAGCTTTCTTTCGTATCAACTCAACAAGACTGCTCTTCTTCTTTTGCAGAGACACCTGCAGAAGAAAACCCGCAGCAAAAACAAAAACCGGAACTACTGACACCAAAAGGAAATTACTGATCCATCGAAATACCATACTTTCCTGCTCTGCTTTTATCAGCCAAAACTGATTACCACTGTAAAACAAGGCACAATGCGCTACGATCACCATAAACATTGCCATTGTTTTCATAAGATCGATGTAATTATACTTTTTCATTTTTATCAATATTTCCTTCCGTTGCGTAATAAAACACATTTCAGCTAGCAAATGTAATTACCTGGTTTTATCCAAATACATTTTTCTGAATTTTACTGCTGCCATGATAAATATTACCGAGCCGATTGTTATGATAATCAATCCGCCGATTTTATTCGTTTTCCAACAGGTCACTCCGATAAAAAGTATCAACCCGATAACCGAAAGATATAAGGCCGAAATAAGAACGATCAGAAATACTCTGACCGCTTTGGGAACTTTTTTATTCTGGCTTGCCGTCATTGTGCCTTCCAAGATCTGTCTCTTATA
>CALZOU010000107.1 GCA_945827805.1 uncultured Lachnospiraceae bacterium | reverse complement strand
CAGTGCTTACGTAATCTTATGCGCGAAGGCATTCCTGAGCGCATTAGATGGAGTTAGCACTTAGCTTCTGATGACGTTGCGCTTGTTTGCAAATATAAGATATACTCCGACGACCGGCAGGGGCTGTTTTTCGTCCGTCCTCTTTACTATTTTGTCCATATCCCCATTTCGAAGTGTTGTTATTTTACAGACAATATGGTAAAATCTGCACAGAATATGATATTCAGGAGGAATATATCCATGGAACAGTATAAAAGCGACTTTATAGATTTTATGGTAGAGAGCAACGTGCTCAAATTCGGTGATTTCACCTTAAAAAGTGGACGCAAATCCCCGTTCTTCATGAACGCAGGCGGATACGTGACCGGATCTCAGCTGAAACGTCTCGGTGAGTTTTATGCCAAAGCCATCCACGACAAATACGGTGATGATTTCGATGTTCTTTTCGGACCGGCCTATAAAGGAATCCCGCTCAGCGTAGTAACCGCAATCGCCTACAGCGAACTGTACGGCAAAGAAATCCGTTACTGCTCCGACCGCAAAGAAGAGAAAGACCACGGCGCAGACAAAGGAAGCTTTCTGGGAAGCAAGCTGCAGGACGGCGACCGTGTAGTCATGATCGAGGACGTAACCACTTCCGGAAAATCCATGGAAGAGACCGTTCCGAAGGTACGCGGTGCAGCTGATGTGACGATTGTAGGTCTGATGGTTTCCCTGGACCGTATGGAAGTCGGCAAAGGCGGTGTGAAATGCGCTCTGGACGAAGTAAAGGATCTGTACGGTTTTGAAACAAACGCTATCGTAACCATGGCTGAAGTGGTAGAGCGCCTTTATAATAAAGAATGTCAGGGAAAAATCCTGATCGATGATACATTGAAAGCGGCTATCGATGCATACTATGAACAGTATGGAGCCAAAGCATAAAGGAGACAGACAATGAAAGACAGAGTTTACTCTACGCTCACCGGTGCCGGTGCACTGAATATTACTGTAGGGATCATTTCCCTGGTGACGGGACTGGTGACAGGGATCCTTCTGATCGTCAATGGCGGAAAGCTTCTGAGCCGCAGAGACAAAATCTGAGTGCTAAGGAGGCTGGATCGTGAATAACAGGATAAAACGACGCATCGAGCTGGCCAGTAAGATCCTTTTCTGGATATATCTGGCGATCCTGATGTATCTGTTGTTTTTTTCCGAGTATTACGGAAGAACGATTGTCACCGATTACCGATACAATCTGCAGCTCTTTCGGGAGATCCGCCGGTTCTGGACTTACAGAGAAAAACTGGGCATGGCAGCGGTGCTGACCAATCTGGGCGGCAATATCGTCTGTTTCATGCCCTTTGGTTTTTTCCTGCCGAATATGTATGCGGTATTTCGCAGACACGGATCTCTGGTCATACTTTTTGGATTCTTTCTGACCTGTAGTGTAGAGCTTTTGCAGCTGGTGACCCGTGTGGGAGCTTTTGATGTAGATGATATTTTCTTGAATACCTGCGGAGCGATCCTGGGATATCTGGTGAATGTGATCTGCAGAGCAGTGAGGAGAAAAATGCATGAGAAAAAAACGATATAAATATGATTTTGCCGCAAAAAAGGAATCGGGAGATGGAAAAGCATCTGTGGTCTATGCAGTGATATCTTTTGCATTTGTCCTGGTTTCCTTTTGTTCCGTCTATTTTGGCATCAGTGAAGCAGTAGCCGGGGCTGTAGGACTGGCGGCCACGCTTCTTTCACTGGCCGGTTTTTTTATCGGGCTGAAAAGCCTGCGGGATCAGGAGACCAGTCACAGCTTTGGTATTTTTGGCACTGTTGCCAACGGACTTTTGGCTGTGCTCTGGATCGGACTGTACCTGGCCGGCATCAATTAAGGCAAAGAGGTGTGAGCTTATGGATGAACGACTGAAAAAACAGCTTGATTTTTTGCTGGAGATCGATAAGGAAAAAGAAATCTACCGACAGACCCATATTCTGGGGGGAAAACGCCGGGAAAATGATGCGGAGCATGCATGGCATATGGCTATTATGGCATTTGTGCTGCAGGAATATGCCAACGAAACTGTTGACGTGCTGCGGGTCATGAAAATGGTGCTGATGCATGATCTGGTGGAAATATATGCCGGAGATACGTATGCCTACGATGAGAGCGGCAAGGAAACCCAGCGTGAGCGCGAGCTTGCGGCGGCAGACCGGATCTTTGGTATGCTTCCGGAAGATCAGGGAAAAGAATTTCGGACTATCTGGGATGAGTTTGAGGAGAAAAAAACTCCCGAAGCAAAATTTGCCAGAATGCTGGACAATTATCAGCCTTTGTCACTGAACAATGCGAATCAGGGCGGCGATTGGAGAGCCCATAATGTGGCTCGTTCCCAGGTGGAAAAAAGAAATGAGATATCCAAAGAAGGTTCTCAGGTGATGGGACAGGTGATCGCCGATATTATAGAAGAAAATGTCAGGAAAGGAAATTTGCGAGATGCATGATACTGAGTTGATCGAAGAAAGACTTCGCCCGGTGGCAGAACGTATAGCCCAGATTCCAGGTGAGACTTTGGCTCCCGAAAAGTACAGGGACTATTTTGCCGGATGTGCGTCATTTCTGACAGAAGTGCTGCCTGTTGCCGAGGAACAGATGCCCGGACAGGGAATGTCTTTGGCACAGCTTGAAGACCGAAATACACGTCTGTATGCGGATATTCTGCCGGAGCAGTATGAAAAAAGCTATGGCAATCCGGCTTTTGCCGTGCAGTGTTTCGGGAAGGAAATGGGACAGTGCCTGTCTATGCTGTATGCAGAGCTTCGCCACTGTATTTCTTTTGCCTATGAGAAGAAAATCTGGGATCTGACCATATTGTGTGAGCTGTTTTCTGAGGTGTACAGCTGTTTTACCGATGGAGAAGAACCGAAGGCTGCTGAGATCAGGGACATTTTGTACTGGTTTTTCAGTGATTACAGTGAAAAAATGGTGGCAGACCGTATCGCGGAGCAGGTGGATCCTTCACGCTCTTTTTCTACAGATATTGTAATGCACGCGGATTTGTCTGATCTGTCGTATCTGTACCGCTATGGTGAGTTTATTACAGAGAATGAGACAGGAGTGGCCGCATACCTGAACAGCCTTTCGGAAGAGAAGATCGAAGCCATGGCTCACACGTATACGGAAGGCTATCGACTGGGCTTTGTGCATGCAGGTATCGATCTGTCAAAAAAGAAAACCGTGGAGATCCGCTATACTATTGGTTTTGAGCGGATGATCCGTGCTGCGGTGAAACAGTTTGAAAAAATGGGATTGAAGCCGACGATGTTTCGCTATGCCCAGCATGCGGTCAGCCGCAGACAAATGCACAGGATCGGTTTTACGGGTACACAGGCAAATCCGCAGTATGAGTATGATCATCGTATGGATGATGCACTTTTTCTCAATGAGGATTTTGTTAGCCGAAAACTGAGAGTGACACAGAATGCTTTTGAAAAAGTCAAGGAGCTGGCTTACGTCTATGCCGGCCCCGCGTGTCAGGAAACGTTTGGCGAAAAGACATTTACACCGGTGAATAAGCCGGAATGTCTGAGCTACTCGAAAAAGCAGCAGAAGCTGCTGACCCATATGCAGAACGAGCTGAGTCAGATCACCAACCGGTATATCCGCGGCGATCAGCGCAGCTTTACGATCATTGCCTATCCGGTGCCGGAGATCGGCGATCAGTTTGAGGAGATCTTTGCGGAGACGGTGAAAGTCAATACGCTGGATTATACGCTGTATGAACGGATCCAGCAGACTATGATCGATACACTTGATCAGGGACGAAGAGTACATGTGCTGGGAAGTGGTGATAATCACACAGATCTGTGGATCAGCCTGTTTCCTTTGTCAGATCCGGATAAGCAGACGATTTTTGAAAACTGTGTGGCGGATGTAAATATTCCGGTAGGAGAAGTCTTTACTTCGCCGGTACTGTCGGGAACGAATGGTGTGCTCCATGTGACCGGTGTTTATCTGGAAGGCCTGTATTACAAAGACCTGGAGCTTACGTTTCAAGATGGCCGCATAGTTTCCTACAGTTGTGGAAATTTTGCGGACGAGAAGGAGAATAAAGAGTTTATTCTGCATAATATTCTGTTCGATCATGAAACTCTGCCGCTGGGCGAGTTTGCCATCGGCACGAATACCACGGCATATAAGATGGCCCGTCAGTTTGGAATTGAGGCGAAAATGCCTATCCTGATCGCCGAGAAAACAGGCCCTCATTTTGCGGTGGGTGATACCTGTTACAGCTGGGCGGAGGATGTGCCGGTTTATAATCCGAACGGTAAGGAAATCGTGGCCAGAGATAATGAGGTTTCTTTGCTTAGAAAGAAGGATCCGTCAAAGGCTTATCTGAATTGTCATACGGATATTACGATTCCTTATGATGAACTGGGACTTCTGGCGGCGGAGGATCTGGATGGCCGGATGACGGAGATCATTCGGGACGGGCGGTTTGTACTGCCGGGGACGGAAGAACTGAATATTCCATTGGATGAGATGGATAGGATGGTGTGATGGGGACGCAGCAGCCAGGGGTCTGTCCGCCATATAGCTATGCATTTTGCGCTCCGCCTGCGCGCGCGCCGAGCCTGTAGTCTCGGCCTGCGTGCTCGTGAAGTTGCTTAAAATGCATAGCTATATGGCGGACAGACCCCTGGCTGCTGCTGTTTACTGGTTTGCCAGTGAGCGGAAGCAAAATAATGTATTTTTTGTGACACTGTGCGCAATGGGATATTGACATTGGGTATGGGAATCGTTACAATGGCGATAAGAATTGATTATCTTAGCAACTTATTCATTAGCTTATCTTATAAGAAGGAGAGGTTATTTAACATGGCAAAAGTTGGTATTGTTATGGGCAGTGATTCGGATATGCCGGTGATGGCGAAAGCTGCAGAGATTCTGGACAGATTTGGAATTGATTATGAAATGAAGATCATTTCTGCGCATCGTGAGCCGGATATTTTCTTTGACTGGGCAAAGACGGCAGAGGAGAGAGGCATTAAGGTAATCATTGCAGGTGCAGGTATGGCAGCACATCTGCCGGGTATGTGTGCAGCACTGTTCCCGATGCCTGTGATCGGTATTCCGATGCATACGACATCTCTTGGCGGAAGAGATTCTTTGTATTCTATCGTACAGATGCCGTCCGGTATCCCGGTAGCTACAGTTGCGATCAATGGCGGTGCCAATGCAGGTATTCTGGCTGCGAAGATTCTGGCTGTGTCAGAGCCCGAGCTTCTTGACAAGCTGAAAGCTTATACAGAGGAAATGAAAGATCAGGTCGTAGCAAAGGACGCAAAACTGCAGGAAACAGGCTATAGAAATTATACGAAATAATAATATACGGAGGATTATCTGATGGATTATAAGACATCTGGTGTAGATATTGAGGCAGGCTATAAATCAGTAGAGCTGATGAAAGAACACGTTAAAAAAACAATGCGCGAAGAAGTGCTGGGCGGTCTGGGCGGATTCTCCGGTGCATTTTCCCTGGCAAAGATCAAAGAGATGGAAGAGCCTGTACTTCTGTCCGGAACAGACGGATGCGGTACTAAAGTAAAACTGTCCATCGTTATGGATAAGCATGATACCATCGGTATAGATGCCGTGGCTATGTGTGTAAACGATATCGCCTGCGCCGGCGGTGAGCCGCTGTTTTTCCTGGATTACATTGCCTGCGGCAAGAATTATCCGGAAAAGATCGCAGATATCGTAAAAGGTGTTGCCGAGGGATGTCTGCAGTCTGAAGCTGCCCTGATCGGTGGTGAAACAGCTGAGCATCCGGGCCTGATGCCGGAAGAAGATTACGATCTGGCTGGTTTTGCTGTGGGTGTTGCTGACAAAAAAGATATGATCACGGGAGAAAATCTCACAGATGGTGATGTGCTGATCGGTATGGCTTCCTCCGGTGTTCATTCCAACGGTTTCTCCCTGGTAAGAAAGATCTTTGAGATCACCAAAGAATCCCTTGATACATATTATGATGAGCTGGGCAAGACTCTGGGTGAGACTCTTCTGGCCCCCACAAGAATCTATGTAAAAGCATTAAAGAGCATCAAAAACGCCGGTGTTACCGTAAAAGCATGCAGCCACATTACCGGCGGCGGATTTTATGAGAACGTTCCGCGTATGCTGAAAGATGGTGTACATGCTGTGATCGAGAAAGACAGCTATCCGGTACCGCCCATCTTTAAACTGATGGCAGAGAAAGGTAACGTGGAAGAGCAGATGATGTACAATACCTTCAATATGGGTATCGGTATGATCGTTGCTGTAGATAAAAACGATGTGGATAAAGCAATGGAAGCTATCAAGGCTGCCGGAGATACACCGTATGTGATCGGCCGCATTGAAGCCGGAGAAAAAGGAGTTACCTTATGCTAAATATGGTAGTGATGGTATCCGGCGGCGGCACGAATCTGCAGGCCATCATGGATGCCATTGACAATGGTACGATCACCAATGCCTGTATTAAAGCGGTGATCAGTAACAATAAAAATGCCTATGCACTGACCCGTGCGGCAAATAAGGGCATCGCTGCAGAGTGTGTTACCCGTGCGGATGTGCCGGATCGTGCAGAGTATGATAGAGTGCTTCTTGAGACTGTGCAGAAATATCAGCCGGATCTGGTGGTTCTGGCCGGTTGTCTGGTGGTGATCCCGAAAATCATGGTGGATGCCTTCCCGAACAGGATCATCAATATCCATCCTGCCTTGATACCGTCATTTTGCGGTACAGGCTATTATGGCCTGAAAGTGCATGAGGGTGTTCTTTCCCGTGGTGTAAAGGTGACAGGTGCTACAGTACATTTCGTGGATGATGGCACAGATACAGGACCGATCATTCTTCAGAAAGCTGTAGAGGTAAAACAGGGAGATACTCCGGAGGTTCTGCAGCGCAGAGTTATGGAAGAAGCTGAGTGGATCATTATGCCGAAGGCTATTGACCTGATCGCAAATAATAAAATCAGTGTAGTAGACGGACTGGTTCGCATCAGCGAATAAGTCAAACGAACGTTTACGATCAATCATATGTCGGTATGGACAAACTGTACCGTTGGAGGAAAAAGATGAAAGTATTAGTAGTAGGAAGCGGCGGAAGAGAGCATGCCATCTGCTGGAAAATTGCCCAGAGCCCGAAGGCAGATAAGATTTACTGTGCGCCGGGCAATGCCGGTATCGCTGAGTATGCCGAGCTTGTGGATATCAAAGCCATGGAGTTTGATAAGCTGGTGGCTTTTGCTAAGGAAAAAGAGATCGATCTTACGGTGATCGGTATGGATGACCCGCTGGTAGGCGGTGTTGTGGATGAGTTCGAGAAAGCCGGACTCCGCGTATTCGGACCGCGCAAAAATGCGGCTATCCTGGAGGGTTCCAAAGCATTCTCCAAGGATCTGATGAAAAAATACAATATTCCCACAGCCGGATACGAGACCTTTGATGATCCGCAGAAAGCGCTGGAGTATCTGGAAACAGCCAAAATGCCCATCGTTTTGAAAGCAGACGGACTGGCTCTTGGTAAAGGTGTGCTGATCTGCCAGACACTGGAAGAGGCAAAAGATGGCGTAAAATCCATCATGGAGGATAAGAAATTCGGTACAGCCGGAAACCAGATGGTTGTGGAAGAGTTTATGACCGGACGTGAGGTATCCGTTCTGTCCTTTGTAGACGGCAAGATCGTGAAGACCATGACTTCCGCGCAGGATCACAAACGTGCCAAAGACGGCGATCAGGGTCTGAATACCGGTGGTATGGGCAACTTCTCACCGAGCCCGTTCTTTACAAAGGAAATCGACGATTTCTGCCAGAAAAATATTTTCCAGCCCACTGTAGATGCTATGGCAGCAGAGGGTCGTGAATTCAAAGGCATCATTTTCTTTGGTCTGATGCTGACCGAGGATGGACCGAAGGTTCTGGAGTATAATGCCCGTTTCGGAGATCCGGAGGCACAGGTCGTACTGCCGCGTATGAAAAATGATATCATCGACGTATTCAATGCCTGCATCGACGGTACACTGGATCAGATCGACCTGCAGTTTGAAGATAATGCCTGTGTATGCGTAGTACTTGCGTCTGACGGATATCCGGTATCCTACGAGAAGGGCTTTGAGATCAAAGGTCTGGAGAACTTCAAGGATAAAGAAGGATATTACTGTTTCCATGCAGGAAGTGCCTTCAAGGATGGCAAGATCGTTACCAACGGCGGACGTGTTCTGGGCGTTACCGCACCTGTCTCTTATACACATCTGACGCTGCCGACGATACTCCTTGTGTA
>CALZOU010000106.1 GCA_945827805.1 uncultured Lachnospiraceae bacterium | reverse complement strand
TTGACGGGGCTAATGTTTCACTTATTTTAGGACATTTTCAAAAATGCTTGACACACTTTTTTTCAAATTATTTCGTGAATTTTTCCATCAATCTGACTTTCGGTTATTTCAAGCACGATATACGAGGGATTGCGGCTGAACTGTCTGGGATACGTCAGACTTCCTGGATTACAGAGCAGTATTCCCTCCTGCCATTCAAGCACAGGTACATGACTGTGGCCGAAGCAAACAATCTCAGCCCCATGCATACGTGCAGCTCTGAGAATACCCTCAAATCCCTGACGTACCCCCTGGTGATGTCCGTGCGTAATAAAAATATGGTGTCCTTCAATATCAAACTCCACAAACGGAGGCAGCTCTCCCCAATAATCACAGTTTCCCGAAACGATACAGCATGGTCCGGGTGTTTTATTGCGGATATAATCGGCTCTTCCCTCTACATCACCGCAATGAATGATATAGTCTACCGGTTTTTCTTTTTCCCATACATCGTTAAAATTTGTATCATTTCCATGGGTATCGCTGATCACCAATACTTTCATCATCGTGCCTCTTATCTCATTTTATTTTATCTCTGATCATATCCTTGATCTTTCGCAGTGCCTTTCCCCTGTGGCTGATGGCATTCTTCTGTTCCGGAGAAAGCTCGGCTGTAGTACAGCCATACTCCGGTACATAAAAGATCGGATCGTAGCCAAAGCCGTTCTCTCCACTCTCTTTATAGCCAATGCGGCCTTCTATGGTCTCCCGTACTACCGCATGGGATCCGTCCGGAAATACGGCAGCCACCGCACAGACAAAGCGGGCTGACCTTTTCTCATCCGGTACTCCTTCCAGACGGTCAATGATACTCTGGTTTTTAATGCGATAAGAAGTATCCTCTCCCATATATCTGGCAGAATAGATGCCCGGCTCTTTATTCAGTGCATCCACCTCCAGACCGGAATCATCCGCCAGTACGATATCTTCACACTGACGGGCAATGGCGGATGCCTTGATCACTGCGTTTTCCTCAAAGCTGGTGCCGTCCTCCACGATATCTGCGGATATACCGGCTTCTTTCATGGATACGATCTCCATGCCCAGATCATCCATGATCTCATGGATCTCCCGCATTTTATTCTGATTACCTGTTGCAAATACGATTCTCATGGTATCTCCTTTACTGTCTGGCCGTATTTCTCCTTGGCGGCTTCGGCCCCATATACTGATAAAAATAAGTTTTCATCATGCCATTGTATATTTTGCGGTTTTTGTCGGCTTTCTTTCCTATATAACGCTCCGCATCTTCATAGCTGGTGATCAGATACATAGACCAGCTGTCCAGAGCCCGATAACGCTCTCCGATTTCTCTGTACAAAGCCGGAAGTTCTGCTTTCTCCGCAATGCGTTCTCCGTATGGCGGATTAAAAATAATAAATCCATATTTTTTCGGATGATGAAAGTCCTGAATGGCTCTCTGCTGAAAATGGATCATCCCATCCACCCCTGCCAGCCTGGCATTGGCTCTGGCAGCCTTGATCACCTCAGGATCGATATCATACCCCTGAATATCCACTTCAATATCCGTATTGACCCGTTCTCTGGCTTCCTCAAAGGCATCCTCCCAGCACTCCTTCGGAATCAGCTTCGTCCACTGCTGCGCAAGGAATTCCCGATGCATACCCGGGGCCATATCGGCTGCGATCATGGCTGCCTCGATAGGGAAAGTACCGCTGCCGCACATGGGATCCACCAGGATCCGGTCCTTCTTCCAGGGGGTCAGCAGGATCAGTGCCGCCGCCAGAGTCTCTGTGATCGGCGCTTTTGCCGTCATCTGACGGTATCCACGCTTATGCAGAGAAACACCGGTGGTATCCAGTCCCACGGTCACGATGTCGTTCATCAACGTTACGCGCAGGGGAAAAGACGGTCCAGTCTCGGCAAACCAGTCCTTTTTGTAAACTTTTTTCAATCGCTCCACCATGGCTTTTTTCATGATGGACTGGATATCGGAAGGGCTGAACAGCTTACTCTTGACGGAATTGGCTTTGGCCACCCAGAACTTACCGTCTTCGGGAATAAATTTCTCCCAGGGCAAGGCTTTGGTGGCCTCAAACAGTTCGTCAAAAGTCTCTGCTTTAAACTCTCCTATTTTGATCAGAATGCGCTCTGTGGTGCGCAGGAATATATTGGCATAGGCTACAGCCTCTTCATCACCGATGAAAGTGACCTTTCCGTTCTCAACCGAGGAAATTTCGTAGCCCAGATCAAGGATCTCTCTTTTTAATACTGCCTCCAGGCCAAAATGGCAGGGGGCGATCAGTTCCCAGTTTGTCATCTGTGTTCTCCTTTTTTGGTAGTTCCATTGTAACTGGGCGAGTAAGGTTCGTCAAGAAACAAAATGCCGGTGGTGTGCACAGCTTTGTAAAGAATCAGAGTTTTGTTATCGGATATTTTCTCAGATAAGCCTGGATGCCGCCCTGGAGCGTGGAAACGTGGTAGCCGCGCTGAGCCAGCATCAGGCCGGCGGCAGTACTGGTGATCCCCTGGTCGCAATAAAGTAACAGATCTTTTTTCCGGAAGGGAGCGATTTTGCGAATCTGTTCGTAGGGAATGTTGACAGCTCCTTCTATATGATATTTTCTGTAGTCCTTTTGGGATCGCAGATCGATCAGCATCATATCGGTATCGCGGGACATCTCATGCCATTCTTCCGGTGTAATGACCCGCAGGCTGCTCATGATTATTGTCCTTTTGTATCTGTTCAGAGCAGATACGTCCTTTTTCTTATTATATTTATATGTGTTGATCTTCTGTTTTGCTGCTATTTTGACTCAGGAAGACATATTGTCTGTTCAGAACAGGCCGAATCACTTGCTGATGAGGCCGTAAAAAAGAGAGGTATCCGTTCAGCCCCTTCACAAATACGATTCGCCTTTTTTCATATGCAAATAAAAGAGAAACAGCCGATAGGGGAGCTATCGACTGTTTCGAGGGGAGTATAAAAATTAATAAGGGGTTATTAATTGTAAAAAAAATACTTTGAAAGTAAGATTCTTTTTACAAATTGCATTATATAACAAATTCAGGAAAAAAGCAATAACAATTATCTAACAATTATGTATATTGCTTATTATTTTTGGCATACTAAACTTGTAATCCAAAAATTCTTCATTATCGGAGGTATGCTATGACAAAAAATTACAGCAATAACACCAACAGCCGCACAAATTCAACCAACGAACGCAATACCACTTCGAAAAACAGTAACAGCACCAGCAAAAATTCACAGAACAAAAACTGCGGCACAAGATCAGCTCAGGATAAGAACAGCCAGTCTGACAGATCCAACAGCTACGGTGATTCTTATACTGATCTCGATTGATGCTTCACACAGCTCTCCTTCTTTTGGAGAGCTGCTACATAGAAGTCCAGGTCAAGTTTACCAATGCAGAGTACAATTGGAGGGGATAAAAAAATTTTTATCTATTTTTCAAAAAAAGTGTTGACATTTTCTATTCCTGGTAGTAGTATATCCATGTTGCTTGAAGCAAGCAATGTGTGCGTGTAGCTCAGCTGGATAGAGCACTTGGCTACGGACCAAGGTGTCGGGAGTTCGAATCTTCTCACGCACGTCTGAGACCGGAATCTTTTCAAAGAGATTCCGGTTTTTTATATGGCTTTATTATTCTTCCATCAATTACTCCATAGTTTTCTCCATAATAATTGATTTGCATTATAAATAATGATATATTGTAATCAGGTAACTGTTCAGAACAGGCCGAATCACTTGCTGATGAGGGACGCAAGAACAGATTTAAGGTATGAGCAAACCCCATCGGCGCAGCCGATTTTCATAGGTTTGCGAATCGTATCTGTGAAGGTACTGAACAGATACGTAATCAATAGAAAAAAGCATACAGGAGGATATACCCATGCAAGCAATTTTTGATGACAGCCTGAAAACAGGCAATGAACTGATCGACGGACAGCACAAGGAGCTGATTGACAAAATCAACAAACTGGTCACCTGTTGCGAAGAAGGCGGCGGAAAGCTCCAGGCCATTAAGATGCTGGATTATCTGGCAGACTACACAGATTTCCATTTCAGCGCTGAAGAGGAACTTCAGGAGAAAGTTAATTTCCCGGGCATTTCAGAGCATAAGCAGAAACATGCTGAATTCAAACAGGCTGTTGCAGAACTGCACGAGATGCTGGCAGAAGAAGAAGGCCCCACAGATGCTTTCGTAGAAGCTGTCAACAAGAATGTCATTGAATGGCTGTATGTACATATCAAAGGCTTTGACCGCGCAGTTGCTGATTTTGTACAGCAGTAATTCCCGATAAATATTACAGGCCCCTCCGGGAAGCGAATGATTATTGACGCTTTTCAAAGGAGCCTGTTTTTATGTTGTTTTTCCCGAATATGTTATTTTTCTCGATTCATCAAAAAACACACAGCATGGAGTGAAACATGCTGTGTGTTTTATTTTATATAAGGCAATGAAACAGGAAAAAGAATTTGAAAGGGAAAGGAAGAAAAAACCTGTTTCGTTATTCGGCTTTTTTATTCAGGATTCTTTCGTTTCCTGATGATGAGAATATACCACACTGCCGCGTTAAAGCATATAAAATATCCTATATTTTTACAAAATTCCGGGATAAATTCAAAAAATGCCGTGTCCGACAATTCATTCCCCCAAAAGGACTGCCAGACACGGCATTTTCTATCAGTTAGCTCAGATTTTCTGAAATCAGCAGGTAGCGCCGCCCTTCATATGTTTCACCGCCTGCAGATTCTCCTGCTTTCTCTCCATCAGATCATTGGCCAGCAGCTGTTCCTGTACATTTTCAAAACCGATACGTGCTACAGTATCTGCAAAACGCTCGCCTGTCTCACCCTGCTCGCGGAACAGAAGGATAGCTTTCTCAACCACAGCCAGAACTTCATCTTTGCTGGTAAATACCTTGTCCAGATAACGTCCCTGGGCAACTTTTTTACCCCATCTTCCGCCAATGTAAATGCGGTAACCGTTGGTGTAATCTTCAAATGCACCGAACGGACATTTACCGATACATCTGCCGCAGTGGTTACATTTTTCCGGATCAACGGTAATCTTTCCGTCCACCATCTGAGCCACCTTGATCGGACATCCCTTCTCAATCTGGCACTTCTTGCAGCCACGACACTTCTCCAGATCGATCTGCGGAACTCTCTGACCGATGATACCCAGGTCATTCAGATCCGGCTTCACGCAGTTGTTCGGGCAGCCGCCTACGGCAATTTTGAACTTGTGCGGCAGCTTGACATCGTTGTAGCCCAGGAAGAAACGCTCATGGATCTCGTTAGACAGTGCAAAGGTATCAATCAGACCGTACTGGCAGGTAGTACCCTTACAGGAAACTACCGGACGTACCTTGGAGCCTGTTCCGCCGGTCATCAGACCATACTGAGCCAGATACTCACGGATAGGCTCCACATTCTCAAAGGGAACGCCCTGGATCTCAACAGTCAGACGAGAAGTCATTGCGATTTCGCCGCTGCCATACAGTTCAGCAGCTTCTGTGATGGCACGGTTCTCCTCTGCTGTGATCTTGCCGTTTCTGGTGATTACACGGCAGTTAAAACGGTCTCCTGTGGTCTTATCCCATAAGAAGCCCCAGGCTTTTACTTTTGCGATATCTGCAGCAGAAACTTTGGCGGCAGCATTTTTTACGCGAACATCATTGAACACAGTGGAGCCCTCCAGTACAACAGTATTTGTATATCCGAAATGTCTCAGTCTGTTCTGCAGGAAGTAAGCACGTTTACCTCTTGCACAGACAAGAAGAAGTTTCTCATCCTTGGCGATACCCGGGATCTCTCCGTTCACTTCTGTCAGATTGACAAAATCAGCGCCATGGATGGACGGCTTCATACCGGCATCAATCACACGGTATCCGTCAGCCTTACCCTCTGCGTATTCTGCCGGAGTCATGCTGACCAGTGTGCCATCCAGCTTATTCAGTAATATGTAAACTGCCTGTACAAAGGGATGGATAGCGGTAGAGAACGGCGGTGCGTAAGCAAAATCCACATTCTCAAAGTCTTCCAGTACCGCACCCATGGAAATACCCATAACGGCGATATCTGTCATTTTATCTACAGCTCCCGCGCCCAGGATCTGTGCGCCCAGAAGCTTATGTGTTGTCTTATCTGCGATCAGCTTTGTGATAAAGGTAGCAGCATCCGGATAATAATGAGCCTTGTCATCGGTCACAGCCAGAGCGGTGATCACATCATAGCCGGCAGCTTTAGCCTGCGCTTCTGTCAGACCGGTACGTCCGCAGTTCAGACCCGGCAGCTTCACCACACCTGTTCCCAGAACACCCGGATAGGATTTGTCTTTACCTGCAAGGATCTGGGCCAGTGTTCTTCCTTCCATATTAGCGGAGGATCCCATGGGAGACCATTTCTCGGCGCCTGTCATGCGATTGGTTACGAGAGCGCAGTCACCGGCAGCATAGATATCCGGCAGATTGGTCTTCAGCTGTGCATCTACTTTAATCGTTCCCTTGAACATATCCAGACCGGAATCTTTGAGGAAATCTGTGTTCGGACGGATACCTGCCGCGCAGATCAAAAGCTCACAGGGAAGTGTGCCTGCGCTGGTACGCACACTGCTGACAGCCTCTGCGCCCAGAACAGCCTCTGCCTTGGCACCGGTGATCACACGGATACCTTTATTTCTCAGATGTTTCTTTACGTAATTTGCCATTTCAGCGTCCAGAATCTCCGGAAGCACCTGAGAAGCAAAATCGATCACGGTAACGGAGACACCTTTTGCCTGCAGATTCTCAGCAGCTTCCAGACCGATAAATCCGGCGCCGATCACAACGGCCTTTTTCACATGGTTTTCTTCTATATAAGAACGGATAGCTACAGCATCATCCGGGGTACGCATTTTAAATACGCCCTGCTTGTCCATGCCTTCTACCGGAAGCTCTGCCGGAGAAGCACCAACAGCGATCACAAGACGGTCATAACTGTAGTTTTCTGTCTCTCCCGTAGCCAAATTCTTTGCCTGTACTGTCTTTGCTTCACTGTCCACACCAACGGCTTCTCTTCCGGTCAGTACTTCCACACCGGTAAGAGCCGCGAATTTCTGCGGTGTATTCACTACCAATTCTTCTCTCTCTTCGATCAGCCCGCCTACATAGTAGGGAAGTCCGCATCCCGCATAAGAGATGTCTGTGCTTTTGGTGATCAGTGTTACTTCTGCGCTGCGGTCTTCTCTTTTCAGTTTTGCCGCAGTTTTGGTTCCGGCTGCTACACCGCCGATGATTACTACCTTCATCTTTGCTCCTCCATTTTGTGATCTCTGTTTTCTTTCAGCATGGTAAAGATCCTGCTGTAGTCCTCGCTGAATATGCTGTTCTTTCGCCAGATAAATGTGAAATCATGGGTGATCTCCATATCTGACAGGGATATCTCACACAAACTGCCTTCATTCAGTTCCCGCTCCACTGCTGCCTGGTACAAAAAGGTAATGCCGCATCCAGCAGCCACCAGCTGCTTGATCAGCGCTACATTTCCCGTTTCCACCTTTGCAGAGAAATCTTCCACGCCAAGACCTTTCATCTCCAGATACCGTTCCATGATATTTCTCGTTCCGGAGCCCGCCTCCCGGATAACCAGACGCTTATCGAGAAGCTGGTCAATGGTATAGGTTCCTTTGGCCAGCGGATCTGAAGCTGCACACACAGCGATATATCGCTGCCTTGAATACAGTTCGTGGTGATAGATCTCTCCGGGAAAGTTTCCCTCCACCAGAGCAAAATCTATGCTTCCTTCCTCCAGTTTCCGAAGAAGCTCCCTTGTGTTGCCCACAGAAAGCATCATGGATACCGCCGGTTCCTGCAGAAGATACCGGGAAATACTTCCAGCCGCCTCATATTCTGCAATGGTAAAAGTCAGGCCCATCTTTAAAGCCCTTTTCTTTTCCTCCGTCTCCTGCACCTTTTCCTTCAGGCTGACGATATCATGCTGCATGGTCGTCAGAGAATCACGAAGCGTCTCTCCCGCAGGTGTAAGCTGCAGCTTTTTTCCGTGCATTTCAAACAGCTTTATGTGGTAGCATTCTTCCAGCCATCTGATATGCTGCGACACCGCCGGCTGCGTGATATTCAGCTGCCGGGCCGCCTGAGTAAAATTCAGGCTTTTGCAGACCTCGAGAAATGTTTCGATCCTGAAATCCAGCATTGTGTTTTCCTGTATCTGTTCAGTATCTTCACAGATACGTTTTCCTTTCTTTACCATATTAGCACGTATACTTAAT
>CALZOU010000105.1 GCA_945827805.1 uncultured Lachnospiraceae bacterium | reverse complement strand
TATTGAAAAAATCCTTGATATTCAAGGAAAAAAGACTTGACTTAATAGGGAGGAACTATATGGAGAATACACGATTTTACGGTATGCAGAATGACTTTATGTTTCATGCCGTACTGCAGAATTCACCCCGGATACTGAAGCATCTTGTATGTACCCTGATGCGTCTGGATGAAAAGGAGGTCACGGATGTTGTACTGCAGAATCCCATAGAACTGGGAAAGAGTGTGTCAGAGAAGGATTGTGTGCTGGATATAAAAGCGTTGCTGAATGGAACTAAGGTCATCAATATCGAGCTGCAGGTGCACCGGCAGAGATTCTGGCCGGAACGATCACTTCTCTACTGGTCAAGATCTTATGATAGTCTGGAGCGAGGGCAGGAATACAGCGATTTGAAGGAGACATGCCATATCGGGATCCTTGGTTTTACACTGTTTCCGGAGAATCCGGATTTTTATGCGGAATATCGTATTATGAATCAGCGTACACAGCAGTGCTATACGGATAAGTTTTGCATTCGTGTTCTGGATCTGACCCAGATTGAAAAAGCAGATGAAGCGACAGATCAGAAGCTGATTAAATGGGCCAGGATCTTCCGGGCCAGGAGTGAGAAAGAGCTGCAGGAACTGGCAGGAGACGAGGAGTGAGATAATAAAAGAACTGCAGGAGCAGATCTCAAAACTTCAGAGAGCCAAGGGGATAGATTCCACTACTCGGTTAGGAGTTGCGGAATCTGTCCCCTTGGTATTATTGGGTATATTCAAATAAAATATATGTTTCTATAGACATATATCTATGGTACAATATTCATTGCTACCACCCCTATATAGGTGCAGAAAGGGGGTGTGTCGTCTTGGATATATGCTCATCATTTTTATTCTCTATTTTGGCAAGTGTAGTTGCCTACTACATATGCAAATGGTTGGATGGAGAACAATAGATGGTAGCCAGCCTGGGGACTAAGCCTCCCTGCACAAAAACGGAATAGAAAGACCCCAGAGTCTGCAGCTCTGGGGTCTTTCGCTGTGCCGTAATGGACACGCTCATCATTTTGCCTAATGGCAGTATAGCATATGATGATTAGAATTGCAACAGACTATTGAGGAATAGCCAAGGGTCAGTTCTTTGCCCGGAGTAGCAAGAACCGTCCCTTGGCTGCTTAAATGAAAATGTGCTTCTATACCTATATGTACCCTTGAAAATGCACCATGCGAATGGTAACATAAAAATATCGAAACAACTACATAGATAGTGTTCCAATCTTTCAAAAATTACTCTATAGTATAGGATACACAGCAGCCAACATCAGATAACCCAGGGAGCAGAACATATGAACATACAATTCCAACTATGCGGACTGAGCATACTGATTTTACTGATTATATTTTACAACAGCCATAAGACACTGCATCTATACAAAGAGAGGGTATTTTATGCCGTGCTCTGCATTATCACCGCGAGTCTGTCAGGGGATATTCTGTCCCTTGTGGTGATTTATTTCCGGGAAATCCTCCCGATACTTCTGGTGGAGATGGTCTGTAAACTTTACCTGGCTTCGCTGGTGCTTGGTGCCTGGTCCGCTCTTGAATATGTTTTTACGGATGTCATCGGCGAAAGTAAACATGTGAAACTGACCCGATGGATGATTCTGCTTGTGACTGCGCAGAGTGTGCTGATCCTTCTTTTGCCGGTGCATATTTATGATAGTGAAGGAAAGGTATACACGTATGGACCATCTGTCATTGCGGTGTATATTTTTGTGGCGCTGTATATTCTGTCCACATTGGCAGTCACTTTTGTGCTGCGTAAGAAGCTGAATCCCCGGATTCGGTTCGCCATCGTGCTCTGGATGCTGATCTGGATCGCCAGCGCGGTTGCTCAGTTTTTAAATGATGGACTTTTGATCGTGGGATTTGCCAGCGCAATCGGCGTACTGATACTTGCGGTGATCATCGAAAATCCGGAAGCTAATCTGGAACGTAAACTGGGCTGTTTTAATTCGTATGCGTTGACAGAATATCTGAATCAGTTGTTTGAACGGAAAAAATCTTTCAGTATTATGGAAATTTCTTTCGAGAATACGATACTGCTGGAAGAAACGGGGATGGATATCGATGAAATACTGCGGAGAATTCTCCGTTTACTGAGTCGCTATAATGACATTTTTGTGTTCAAAAATATCAATCTCAGCCTTATCCTGATCAGTGAAAACAGAGAAGAATTGGAAAGCGCTGCAAAAGCGATATTGGATGATACAGGGCACAGTGATATATACCGGAAAACGGCGATGTTAATTTTAATGGAACATACGGATGATTTTTCGGATATGGATAATCTGATGCGTTTCTTCTCCTTTGTCAGATCAGAGCGTGAGGAGGAAAAGGGCATGCTCATTTTCACGGATGAGAGTATGGTGACCCGGTTTAAACAGAAAAATCTGATTGAACAGGAGATTTCCGATGCGTTGGCAGAGGATCGTGTGGAGGTTTTTCTGCAGCCTATTTATTCTAATGGGGAGAAGTACTTTACCTCTGCAGAGGCACTGGTAAGAATCCGAGAGAGAAACGGAAGTATCATGCCGCCGGGGCTTTTTATTCCGGTAGCGGAAGACAGCGGACAGATTCTGGAATTGGGCGAAAGAGTATTCGAAAAGGTCTGTCATTTTCTGCACCATACGGAAGTTTTACAGCTCGGGCTTCATTACATAGAAGTAAATCTTTCCGTTGTACAGTGTGAGAAAATTGATCTGGCCGAAAGGCTGATTTCTATTGCCAATACATATGAGATCGATCCCCGGTGGATCAATCTGGAGATCACGGAAACCGGGTCGATCAGGGCCAGACAGACGCTTCTGGAGAATATGAAGAAGTTGATTGAGCATGGTTTTTCGTTTTCCCTTGATGATTTCGGAAAAGGGGAATCCAATCTGATGTATGTGGTGGAGATGCCGGTTTGTATCGTAAAGCTCGATCATGATATGTCGAAAGCGTTTTTCTGCTCCGATAAGGCAAAACATGTGGTGCGGGCTGTGATCAGTATGGCCCATGGCATGAACCTGAAGGTAGTGGCCGAGGGTATTGAGACGGAAACGGAAGCAGGAGAGATGTACGTTGAGGGCATCGACTATATTCAGGGGTATTATTATGCCAGACCGCTCCCGGGGCAGGAGTTTTTGGAATTTTTACGCAAAAATGCTGTGCAGGCATGAAGATAAGTGCCAACGAAAGAGGTTTCGTGATTCCATGAGCCGCAGCATCTGTCTCTGTGGATTCCCGGTGCCGATATGGAGTGTCGTTTATTTGCTGAACGGCGCTTTTGGGGAAAGTTTATGACAAAGAAAAAAGGTGGCAGACTGCAAAGTGCAGTTCGTCACCTTTTGCGATTCATAAGATATGCCGTATTATCCTTCCATGATCTCACCCGCCACAGCACATGCTGCCGCAGTAACCGGAGAAGCAAGGAAGATCTCTACCTTGGAGGTACCCATACGTCCAAGGAAGTTACGGTTATTGGTTGCTACCACACGCTCGCCGTCAGAGAGAATACCACCGGTACGGCCACAGCACAGTCCGCAGCCCGGATGGGTGATGATAGCGCCTGCATCGGACAGGATCTCCAGCGTGCCGTCTGCCAGAGCCTGACGGTAGATCTTGCGGCTGGCCGGTGTGACGATCAGCTTCACGAAGGGAGCCACTTTTTTGCCCTTAAGAACAGCAGCAGCTTTCTGCAGATCTTCCAGACGGCCGTTGGTACAGGAGCCGATAAATACCTGATCGATCTTTGTACCGACAAGTTCTTTGACCGGTTTGATATTGTCTACCTGAGAAGGACAAGCCAGAACAGGGACCAGATCCTCAGCCTGATACGTCAATTCTCTTGCATACACAGCATCCGGGTCACCTACCAGAGATTTCTGGAAATCGTTCAGTTCGATCTCGCAGTATTCTGCAGTTTTCTCGTCCGGCGTAAACAGCGCACATTTGGCACCGGCTTCGATGGCCATGTTTGCCATAGTCATGCGGCTGGCAACGGTCATGTTTTTCACGGTATCTCCGGTGAATTCAAGCGCCTGATAGGTAGCGCCGTCAGCACGAAGATCACCGATCAGACGAAGAATGATGTCTTTGGAAGTCACATTTGCCGGAAGTTCACCGTTAATGGTAACTTTGATGGTCTGCGGAACTTTTACCCACAGCTGACCGGTACCCAGGATAGAAGCCATCTCGGTATAGCCGATACCCGAGGAAAAAGCACCCACACAGCCGTAAGTAGTAGTATGGCTGTCTGTACCAAATACCACATCGCCCGGTTTAACATAGCCGGCTTCTGTCATCAGCTGATGGCAGATACCGTCGCTTCTGTGTACATTTTTCATGCCATATTTTTCAGCGAATTCATTTCCTTTGCGAAAATGACGGGTATCATCCACCTGACTGGCCGGAACCAGATGGTCGTAGATCAGAACCACCTTGTCCGGATCCCAGAGCTTTGTAAAGCCCATTTCCTCAAATTTATCAGCCACAAAAGGAATAAAGATATCGTGGATCATGACTCTGTCCACGTTAGTAGTTACAATATCACCGGCTTTGATATCACATACGCCGGTGTTGTGTTTCAGGATCTTTTCGATAATCGTATAGCCCATGATCAATCCTCCAATCCGTTTCTCTTGCGCATGGCTTTTACCAGTCCGCCGGCGTTTAAAATCTCCAGCAGATTCTCCGGCAGAGAGGCGATCGGATATTCCTTGCCGTTTAAGGTGATCTTTTCACCTACGGCTACTTCGATGGTATCACCTTCGGTCACATCGTCTCTGAGATCCGGATTTTCGATCAGCAAAAGTCCGTTGTTGATGGAGTTGCGGTAAAAGATGCGGGCAAAGGATCTGGCTACGACAGCCTTGATGCCCAGTGCTTTGATGATCTCCGGTGCCTGCTCACGGGAAGAGCCGCAGCCGAAGTTTTTGCCGGCTACGATCACGTCCCCCGGCTGGATCTGTGCGGCCAGCTCCGGGCGCAGGGGTGAAAAGGCGTAGGGAGTCATATCCTGTACGGTTTTTAAGGCCAGATATTCGGTGGGGATGATGATGTCGGTATCGATATCATCGCCAAGCACCCATACTCTGGCGGAAAATGTTTCACTCATAGTAGTCTCCTTATTTCAACATATCAGCAGTAGTGATCTCGCCGGTGATCGCAGAAGCAGTTACGGTAGCAGCGCTGGCCAGGTATACAAAGGAATCTCTGTGTCCTGCGCGGCCCTTGAAATTACGGGTACCGGTGCTGATCAGAGTCTCACCTTCACCGATAACACCCTGGCAGGAGCCCCAGCATACGCTGCAGTTCGGATTCATGACAATAGCGCCTGCTTCCATAAAGATGTCCAGAAGACCCTCTTCGGCAGCCTGTTTGTATACGGCACGGCTGGCGGGAACCACCAGGAAACGAACGAGAGGATGTACTTTTTTACCTTTGATAATGGAAGCGCCTACACGCAGATCCTCGATACGGCCATTGTTGCAGGAACCGAGGAAAGCTTCATCGATATGTACACCCAGAGATTCCTTTGCAGGAACCACGTTATCTACAAAATGCGGTTTTGCTACGATGGGCTGAATCTCGGACAGATCAATATCATAAACAGCGGCAAAGGAAGCGTCCGGATCGCTGGTAAACAGTGCCTTGGGCTCACGGCCATGCTCTTTCAGATAGGAGAGCGCCACATCATCCACTTCCATCAGCGCAGTTTTGGCTCCGGCCTCCACGCAGAGGTTGCAGATGGAGATACGGTCGCTCATGGTCAGAGTCTTTAATCCTTCACCGGCAAATTCCATGGCTTTGTAGTTGGCACCGTTGGCACCGATACGGCCGATAATAGTCAGAATCAGATCACGGGCATATACACCCTCCGGCAGTTTGCCGGTCAGGTTAAAGCGCAGAGTCTCCGGAACCAGCAGCCAGGAGGTGCCGGTAACCATGGCATAGAGATAGTCGGTACAGCCAACACCAGTACCGAAAGCGCCCAGAGCGCCATATGCGCAGGTATGGCTGTCCGCACCAAAAATCAGTTCTCCGGGACATACATGGTTTTCCATCATGACCTGATGGCATACGCCCTCGCCCTCGTAGAAGGTAATGCCGTGTTCTCTGGCAAAGTCACGCATCTTTTTGTGGGAAGCGGCAGTTTTCGGGGAATCGGAAGGAATATTGTGATCCACGATCCACACCAGCTTATTGACATCCTGAATATGAGGATGTTTCAGTTTGTTACACATATCGATGGTCAGATGAGTGGTGCCATCGTTGCTCATCAGCCTGTCCAGCTCTACAGTATGGATGTCTCCGGCTTTGGCAGAGTCCACACCGGCTGCCCGGGCAATGATTTTTTCAGCCATTGTCATACCCATAGCTTAGTCCTCCTTGTTCAGTGATGCGATCAGGCCGCCCTGATCGAGAATGCTCTGCATTTTTGCAGGGAGCTTTGTACAGGTAAAGGTCTGTCCGCCACTTACGATGGTGCCTGCTTCCAGATCCAGTTCCATCTCGTCCTGATCCTGCACATGATCATACAGATCTTTGCAGACAATGACGGGAAGGCCGATGTTGATGGCGTTTCTGTAGAAAATGCGGGCAAAGGATTTGGCGATAACTGCCTTGATGCCCAGAGCTTTCAGTACGGCGGGAGCCTGTTCGCGGGAAGAACCGCAGCCGAAATTTTCACAGGCTACTACGAAGTCGCCGGGTTTTGCTTTTTTGGAAAAGTCCGGATCCAGAGACTCGAACGTATAGGTTTTCATTTCGTCGATGGTCGGAAATAAAAGGTATTGGGACGCAATGATCTGGTCTGTATCCACATCATTGTGAAACCGGAATAATTTTCCCATTAGTCTATCCTCCTTGTAGTTACTGCATATATTTACCTATTATAAACCACTATTTCAGGAAATGAAAGAAATTCTTGCACTTTCGCTGACGTTGGGCTATAATACCACTGTGCCGCGGTAAAGCGGCAGCATGAAACAGAAAAAGGAGATATATGTTATGAAAAAATTAATGGCAATCGCACTTACAGCAGCCATGAGCCTTGGACTGCTGGCAGGATGCGGATCCTCTTCTTCCGCAGCAAATGAAGCACCGGCGAGCTCTGCGGCTTCTTCAGCAGTCAGCGAGGCACCGGCAAGCTCAGCAGTTTCTTCCGCAGTTTCCTCTGCAGCAGATGAAGCAGCTGCTTCTTCCACCGCTGATACAGCAGAGAGTGATCTGGAATACGTAAAAGCAAACGGCAAACTGGTGGTTGGTATCACTGATTTCGAGCCGATGGATTACAAAGATGAGAGCGGCAACTGGATCGGTTTTGACGCAGATATGGCAAAAGCTTTCGCTGAGAGCCTGGGCGTTGAGGTTGAGTTTGTTGAGATCGACTGGGACAACAAGATCCTGGAGCTGGACGGCAAGACCATCGACTGTGTATGGAACGGTATGACTCTGACCGACGAGGTTAAGAGTGCCATGAACTGCACAGGTGCTTATCTGAACAACGCTCAGATTGTTGTAGTACCGGCAGATAAGGCTGATCAGTACCAGACAGAAGAGAGCCTGTCAGAGCTGAACTTCGCCGTAGAGGCAGGCAGCGCCGGCGAGGCTGTAGCTACCGAAAAAGGTCTGAATGCTACACCGGTAAAAGCTCAGGCAGACGCTCTGATGGAGGTTGCAGCCGGAACATCTGATGCAGCTATCATCGATTCCCTGATGGCGGCCGCTATGGTTGGTGAGGGAACCGGATACGAAAATCTTACATATACAGTAGGTCTCAGTACAGAAGAGTACGGTGTTGGTTTCCGTAAAGGTTCTGATCTGACAGACGCTCTGAACGATTTCTTCAAGAGTGCCTATGCTGACGGCAGCATGCAGAAAATCGCAGAAACATACGGCGTACAGGCCGCACTGGTTGAACAGCAGTAATAACGGACAGCTTGGAAATTGACCATGGAGAGCGAAGTACTTCGCTCTCCATTTGCTGTCGTTATGGATAAATACTACAGATAAAAGAAACGGGGATTTCATGGAAACGATTATGGAACAGATGCCCATAGTAGTGAATGCGCTGAACGTGGGCTTTTTACAAACCTTAAAATTATTTTTTGTGACACTTCTGGGCGCATTCCCGCTGGGACTGATCATTGCGTTCGGATCCATGTCAAAGTTTAAACCGCTGAGTGTTCTGGTAAAGATCATTGTGTGGATCGTTCGCGGTACACCGCTGATGCTGTCTCTTATACACATCTGACGCTGCCGACGATACTCCTTGTG
>CALZOU010000104.1 GCA_945827805.1 uncultured Lachnospiraceae bacterium | reverse complement strand
CCTCTGGCCGACATATTTTCAGAAAGCTCTGATTCTTTTTCTTCATCTGCGTCTATGCCCTCATGAACATAAGCCTGTAAAAGCTCCTGCTCCTTTTCCAACTGACGCATTTTCAGGCGATGTCCATGATTTTTCATCCAGAATGCGCCGATAATACTGGCCGCAGCCAGCACCCAGGAAACGATGGTTGTGACCCATACGGATGTTCCTGCAGAAGGATCTACCCGAAGATATTTTGTATTTGCAACAGCAGAGCTTAACAGAAAGAAACCACAGATAAATAAGATCGGCCATATGCCCCAGCGAAAACCTTCTACCATATGTTCTCTTTCCGTATCATGGTAGAATTTCCATTCTTCAAAATCCATACCAAACTGCTTCTTTTCTTCTTCTGTCAGAGTTTCTCCTTTCAGGATCTTGCTCTGCAGCTCTTTGTCGATCGTACTGATTTTTCCTGAGCGAAGTCGTTCGTTTAATTCTTCTTCTGTGTATTTCCGGTGTGTTTCTTTTTCCATGATTTCCTCCTGTAGATTAATTATTGCTCTGTATTGTCCAGTATCTTCATAGATATGATCCGGCCTGTACTGAACAGTTCTATTTCTTCTATAAAAACACATTGCAGAATTTACATCAATGCCGGAATGCGTTCTTTATTCTTCAGATTATCATATCTGCGTACCATACACCTTCAGCAGCTCATCCTTACGGATAAAAATGCTGGCATTTTTGTGGCGTACGCGGCAGAGGTATTTGGCCTGAGGATCCATTTCGATAAATGGATGATTGAGTTTATCCTCGATTTCGGCTTTGCCCAGGTAGATCTCATCTACCAGTTCAATATAGTCATCCAGATATTCCACAGCAATAGGAAATCCGTTATGATTTGGCAAAAGATAGGTGTAAAACGGAGACAGTTCCTTTAAACGCACTGTATTTGCCCGGAAATTTCTGAGACGTTCATCTACATCATATTTCAGTTCAGGGTTATAAGAATTATCAAAAAGATTGACCTGGGCCGCCTCCATTTCATCTCCCACAAAGATCATCCTGCGATCCCTGTCCAAAAAGAAAAGGCTGCTGTTGCAATGGGCGTTTTTCACCTCTAAAACTTCAATAACGCGATCTCCCAGATCGATCGTATCGCCTTCTCCCACCTCAATTTTTTCATAATCCGGATGAGGCATTTTCTGCAGATCAAAGGTCAGCATGGCTGAGCCATCCATTCCGGGGGCATCGTCTTTCCAGTTTTTGTTCACATAAACCTGGGTGAAATATCCGTTTCCGGCCGCATGGTCCGGATGATAATGTGTGTTGGCCGCTACCACCGGTTTATCTGTCAAACGTTTTACCGTCTCTGCCAGACTGGCTGCACCCCAGCCGGTGTCGATCAGCAGTGCTCTTTCTTTCCCCTCCAGAAGATACACATTCTGAGAACCATTCATAAAATTCAGGATCCAGGTACTCTCATCCAGTTTCCAGGGCATAAATGAGCCAAAGATCTGCTCAGGATTCATGTTTTCCATTCTTGTATTCCTCCTCTAACTCAGACCAGCTGCAATTTGCTGTCTGACTCCAGTAATGTTGTAAATCTTGGTCTTTCTTTATATTTATCGTTGGGATAGTGCAGAAGAAACTTATAAGAACCGTCCTGATCTGCAAATACCATACCGTGGCCTCCATTTTCCGGATAAACAGGATCCGGCAGCTGTTTCCAAGGTCCGATTACCTTTCCTGTTTCTGAAACAGCTGTACCCACAGCATATCCACATGTGCCCCAGCTTGACCATGTCATATACAATCTTCCGTTCATCTCAAATACGCAGGGACCGTCCGTAAAATAAACGTCACCATCCATACCAAATTCCTCTTTGGCAAAGGGCACAGGTTTGGCCCATTCTGCTTCACAGGCGCTAAACAGGCATTGCGGTGCAGATATGGATGTTTTCAGATCATCCGCCAGTGTCATAACGCACATATCACCTGTAGGCGAATCCTCAAATGAATGGCTGAAGATCAGATATGGATGTCCGTCTTCAATATAAACCGTACCATCAATGCAGGACCATTCCGGCGGAGTAAGACATTCGCTGTAGGGGACAAAGGGACCGTCAGGATTGTCTGAGATCAACACATAAATACCCTTTTTTCTGTCTGCACTTGCCAGGGTAGTGATCAGATAAAACTTTCCATCCTTCTCCACACATTCCGGTGCCCAATAGTTTCTGTCTGCAAAGTAGCCCTCCGGCCGATGAAAGATTTCTATGGGACCTTCCCAGTTCTCACAATCCCTGCTTTTATAGCAGTCAAATCCATCTGCTTCTTCCCAGCAAGTTGCACTGCGGGTACCGTACAAATAATACACGCCTTCATGCAGCAGGATATAGGGATCTCTGATATTCACTTCTTCTGTTTTCATCGTAGTCTTCCTTTTTTGTTTATTATTTACTATGAATCAAAAACTATGGGATGGCCAAAAAGCTCAAACTATCCCCATCAAACATTTCAACGTTTATATAGTAAAAGAATACGTTCCCGCCTGCAGCGTCATTTTCTCACTTCCGAGAATGAATTCTGCCTCTGCATCATAGGGAATCTCTATGTTGTATGTTACAGTATGGTCATCGTTCACTTTCCAGGAGCTTCTGTATGTACCTGCACTGGTTTCCAGCACACCGTCAACAAAACCCAGACGTTCATCCGCATGAGGTGCGATCACTGCCTTTTTATATCCGGCAGATGCCGGGCGGATACCACAGACATCTTTATACATCCAGGCTTCAATACTGCCGTAACTGTAATGATTCAGACTGTTCATGCCATCTGCGTTCAGATGACCGTCCGGCTCCACGGAGTTCCAGCGTTCCCAGATCGTGGTTGCTCCCAGGTTGACACAATACAGCCATCCCGGATACTCCTCATTCAGCAAAAGATCCACCGCTGTCTGATGATATCCTCCTTTTGTCAGGGCCGGACATAAATTCGGTGTTCCGACAAAACCGGTATTCAGGTGTCCGTCATTATCATCAATTCTCTTTTTCAGTGCATCTGCCTCTTTCTGTATTCCACCTGCCTGTGGTGGAATAATGCCAAACACGATCGCCATTGCCGATGCTGTCTGAGTCTCGCATTTGCATTTTCCTTCATCATCAAAATACGTTTCAAAAATGGCTTGACGAATCTGTTCAGACAGGTCTCCATACTCTTTTGCATCGTCAGAATATCCCAGAATCTCAGCCGCCTCTGCAACTCTCGCCGCTCCCTGCCAATAGTAAGCGCTGGCGATAAACAGCGGATCTGTCGCGCCAAACGGCCCGGGGATCGGATTATCCAGAGAAAGCCAGTCTGCAAAATGGAAACCATCCTTGATCAGATGCGGACCGCCCTGTGCTTCTTCCTTTTCTCTCTGACAATCTATCCATGCTTTCATACCCGGATAGCATTCCGCCAGCAATGTCCTGTTTCCGTACTGCATGTACATGTTCCAGGGAATAACAACAGCAGCATCAGCCCACGGACAGGAACCATGCTCTGCCACCATGCCTTTTTTCAGGCGGGGAACCACATTGGGGCCGGAACCGCAGATAATGCTCTGCTCGGCTCTGAAATCCCACATATACTTTCGGTAAAATGCCGGCATATACATGTTATAGCAGGCAGTTTCCGAAAAGATCTGGGCATCTCCTGTCCAGCCAAGACGTTCATCCCGCTGGGGACAGTCTGTAGGTACATCCAGGAAATTATCTTTTTGTCCCCATAACGCATTTAAAAACAGACGATTTACTTTGTCGTCGCCGGTCTTAATAAAGCCAATCTGGTCGAAATCACTGCGAAGATGAATTCCTACGACATTGGATATCATTTTTTCTGCCGCAGTATCAGGGACTGTACCTTCTTTATCCAAGCACTCTACTTTCATGTACCGGAAACCATAGAAGGTAAAATGGGGACGCACATGTGCCCTTTTTCCATTTGACGTATAGATAAATTCTGCTTTTGCTGTTCTCAGATTATCACGATAAAAACACGCATCCTGCAATATCTCCGCTGCGGTCAGCCTGATGGCTGTGTCTTCGGGAAGTTCGCAGTCGAATTCTACCCACCCGGTCATGTTCTGTCTGAAATCAAGAATTTTTTCTTTTTTGGGTGTTTCCAGCCATACAGGATATAATTTTTCTTTTGCTTTGATGGGCAAACTGTAACGGTCACAGAGACATCGACAGGCTGTATGATCAAACTCAGCATATTCAGGTTCCAGGCTGCCGCATTTTTCCGGAACCTGCAGCTGTACCGGCATCCATCCACTGTTGTCTGACAACGCGGTTTCCAGTCTGGCATCATATACTTCACCATCATATATATTGCTGAATACTACAGGGGAAGCTTTGCACTGCCAGCTTTCATCTGTACATACAAGCAGTTTCTGGTCGCAGTACAGTTCTCCGATCAGGTAGCATCTGTCTCCATACAGATCAGTAAATCCGCCATCAAATCCCAGTCTGCCCCTGAACCAGCCGTCTCCAAGCCAGACTGTAAGTACGTTTTCCCCTTCAGCCAGAAGTCCGGTCACATCATAGGTCTGTGTCTGCAGATGGAAATCATAGGAGTGATATCCCGGAGCCAGATATTCATCTCCAATCTTCTCACCATTCAGGTATGCTTCGTATACACCGAGACCGCACAGATACAGACGCGCGTTTTTGGTTGTGCTAACTGTGAAGGTCTTTTTCATCACCGGAGATATTTCGGGATCCAATGTGGGCGTAATCCATTTTCCCACCCATTCTTCGTTCATCTTTCCTGTCTCAAACCAGCTTTCTGCGCTGGCTCTGTCACCATTATCTGCTGCGACCTCCACCTGCCATCTGTATCGGGTGCGGGGTTCTGCCGCAAAATCGACAGGATAATCCAGACTATTGGCATTGCAATCTTCACCGCTGTCAAACAGGCATACATCATCTTTAAAAATACGGATTCTTGCCCATTCCTGTCGTTTTGCATCATGACTTTCTGTAACTCTCCAGGATAAGCTTAAAGGGGTCACCTGAAATCCTAAAGGTTCTGCCACATTGTTGACTCTGAGATCGGTTATCTTCATCTTTTCTGACCTCCTGCTGTGCATTTTACTATCGCGTAATATTTCTTACTAATTTGTAATTATAAATACTCTTCCTGGTGCTGTACATGTTGTTTCTTCCTACGAAACCGACATTTTTTTGTATTCAGCGCCAAGGAGGGAGCATCCCATTGGTAAACTCTTAAGCATAGAAGAGATAGATCCGATGTCTTTCCCAGCGAGGGCATCGAACAAGTACAGAATTGAGATTTCCGATGTCTTTCCCAACGAGGGCATCGAACAAATACAAAATTTAGATTTCCGATGTCTTTTTTGGTCGATTCCGAAAAAAATCACATCGAAAAACGAGATAACTTACGATTCCGATGTATGTTCTGTATTATCATGACGATAGAAGACATCGAAAACGGCCGAAAATGAATACTTCGATGCCTTTCTTTGAGGAAGTATCGATCAAGAGCAGAAAAAAAACTGCGGTTTGCATAATAATGCAAACCGCAGCAATATGTATCATATAAACTTTACAATCAAATTAGTTGTTGATCAGCTTATCCTCGCCGTTCCAGCTGTACAGCTTACGGATCTCCTCACCAACCTTCTCAGACGGATGCTCTGCAGCCAGCTTACGCATAGCTTTGAAGTGAACCTGGCTTCCGGCATCGGACATATCCAGCAGGAAGTCTTTTGCGAAAGTACCGTCCTGGATATCGGACAGGATCTTCTTCATAGCTTTCTTGGTATCCTCAGTAATGATCTTCGGTCCTGTGATGTAATCACCGTACTCTGCTGTGTTGGAGATGGAGTATCTCATTCCGGCGAAACCGGACTGATAGATCAGGTCAACGATCAGTTTCATCTCATGGATACACTCGAAGTAAGCGTTTCTCGGATCGTAACCAGCCTCAACCAAAGTCTCGAAACCAGCCTGCATCAGGGCACAAACACCGCCGCACAGTACAGCCTGCTCACCGAACAGGTCAGTCTCTGTCTCAGTTCTGAAAGTTGTCTCCAGAACGCCGGCTCTAGCGCCGCCGATACCCAGAGCATAAGCCAGAGCCATATCCTGTGCTTTACCTGTGTAATCCTGCTCAACAGCAACCAGACACGGAACACCCTTTCCAGCCTGATACTCGGAACGAACGGTATGTCCCGGTCCCTTTGGAGCGATCATGGTAACGTCAACGAATTTCGGCGGTTTGATGCATCCGAAGTGGATGTTGAAACCATGAGCGAACATCAGCATATTACCCTCTTCCAGGTTCGGCTCGATATCTTCTTTGTACAGCTTAGCCTGTTTCTCATCGTTGATCAGGATCATGATGATATCAGCCAGCTTTGCAGCCTCTGCTGCTGTGTAAACTTTGAAGCCCTGTGCTTCAGCTTTAGCCCAGGATCTGGATCCTTCGTAAAGACCGATAATAACGTTGCATCCGGAATCTTTCAGGTTCAGTGCATGTGCATGACCCTGGCTGCCGTATCCGATGATGGCGATCGTCTTGCCATCCAGTAAGCTTAAGTTACAATCTTCCTGATAAAAAATCTTTGCATCTGCCATTTTAACTATTCCTCCCGGCAAAATTATTTTATGGGTAAATTACCTCTATCCATCTTATTAATTAAAACATTTTGACATCTTCGATGCCGCGGGAAAGTCCCGTTACACCGGTGCGGGCCAGTTCAAGAATCTCATAGCCGCTCAGCAGGTTCAAGAAGGCTGCCAGCTTGCTGACACTTCCCACAACCTCCAGAATCATGGATTCCGGACCAACATCCACTGTTTTTGCCTTAAAGATCTCGGCCAGTGCCATAACATTCTGTCTGTCCTCGTCCTTTGCCGTCAGCTTAACCATCATTAATTCATGAGTCACGCTGTCTCCGGGCTCCAGAACCTTAATATCACGTACATCTACCAGCTTGGCCAGCTGCTTTCTGATCTGCTCCAGAACACTGTCATCTCCGCTGCAGACGATCGTCATGCGGGAAAAGGCGGGATCTGCGGTCACACCAACAGTCAGACTGTCAATATTGTATCCGCGTCTGGAGAAAAGACTGGCAACTCGGCTAAGAACACCGGCAGAGTTATCTACTAATATAGAATATACTCTTTGTTTCATGTTCCTCTATCCTTTCTCGATTTTGACCTTAGCCTGTATTCTAGCAACTTGACCACATTTTGTCAATTAATATAGCGAATTAAAGTAGAAAATCTCTAAAAACATAGGATATTTCCTTCATCTTTTTCTTCAGAATTTCTTCACAAATTCACTCTTGCATAAGATTTTGAATATGGTATATTATGTGTATCAAGTCAGTTAATACACTTAATACACATAGTTTGCAGAAAGGGGCGTACCATGATTCAACTTGATTACAAGGATCGACGCCCGCTGTATGAACAGGTGACTGAGCGCTTTCAGGAGCTGATCCTGAACGGTGTCCTGCAGCCGGATGAGAAAATTCCATCCGTCCGGTCCATGGCCATGGAGCTTTCCGTCACTCCCAATACGATCCAAAGGGCCTACAGCGAGCTGGAAAAATCCGGATATATTTACACAGTGACCGGCAGAGGCAATTTTGTCTCGTCCGGCACAGCCTTACATGCGCTGCACCGGGAAAGTATTCTTTCTTCTTTAAAAGCAGCTGTCATGAAGGCAAAATCTTCGGGGATCTCCCGGGAAGATGTGCTGGAAACAGTAGAATTTATTTACGGAGGTGTGACCTATGATACAAATTGATCATGTAAGCAAATGCTTCGATGGCATTACGGCTGTCAATGATCTTTCCTTAACTATAGAGGAAGGAAAAGTGTTCGGACTCCTGGGAACCAATGGTGCCGGAAAGAGTACACTGCTGCGGATGATCTGCGGGGTATTCCGTCCCGACAAAGGATCCATTCTTTCTGATAATCGCCCAATATATGAAAATCCGGAAGTCAAACAGGAGATTTTTTATATTTCCGATGATGCCTACTATTTTTCCAACGCTTCTGCAGAGGATATGATCCGTTTTTATCAGCTTTCCTATCCGGATTTTCAGACAGAACGCATCTATGAACTGCTGGACAAATTTTCTCTGGACAAAAAGCGTCGGATCTCTACATTTTCCAAAGGTATGAAAAAACAGCTTTCTCTGCTTCTCGGTATCTGCTCCGACGCAAAATGGCTGTTCTGCGATGAGTCCTTTGACGGATTGGATCCGGTAATGCGACAGGCTGTCAAATCCCTGTTTGCCCAGGAAATGTGTGACCGGGATTTTACTCCGGTGATCCTGTCTCTTATACACATCTCCGAGCCCACGAGACCGTACTAGATC
>CALZOU010000103.1 GCA_945827805.1 uncultured Lachnospiraceae bacterium | reverse complement strand
ACGCTGCTCAGTAAATATAGATAATCTATATAAAACAAAAAAACAGTCAGCTGTAAAACTGAAGAAAATCAAAGCATCTGGTGACTCTCTGTTCTACACAACTGACTGTTTATAATTCATTTTCGCCTATTTCCGGTAAGACCTTTATACCTAAAATCATCGTATCTGTTCAATATCTTCACAAATACGCTTCGCAAAACCAGATAATCGAATGTGCTGAAGGAATTTACCATGCATAAATCATGTTCTTACCACCTCATCAGCAATCGCATCAAAGCTTTGCATTTTAATAATATGGGTTCTGTACTTACGCTTTCGTAAATTCATAGATCGCAATCCCTGCTGCCAGTGACAGATTCAGCGAATCGATATTGTCCGTATGCCGGATGCGTACACTCTGCCCTTCTCCGAGAAATTCATCCGGAAGGCCGGTGGCTTCATTGCCAAAGATCAGAGAATACAATTCGCCTTCGTCCCTTTGCAGCTGATCCAGTCCCACCGAACCTTTCAGCATAAAAGGATACATTTTTCTGTCCTCTCCGTATGCCCTCTTATACTCCGCAAAGCTGTCAAAATACTGAAAATTCAGCCGAAACAGAGATCCCATGGAGGCTCTGACTGTTTTTGGATGGCAAATAGCTGCTCCCGGACGGATGATCGCCAGATCAGGAATACCAAAACCGACTGCCGTTCGAATGATCGTGCCTAAATTTCCCATATCACTGGGATTAACCAGAACCACATGGGGGCGATCCATGGAAAGAACACTCTCATGCTTCTTAAACACTCCGATCACCAGACAGTTTTCCTTGTCCCGGATGCGCTGGATCACCTTATCGTTCTGTTCGCAGGGTATCCCCTGATCCTGACAGATTCTCTGCAATTTTTCACGAATCGCCTCAGAAGTCTGGGAATGATACAGCACTTCAATGGCCTCCTGCGGACGATTCTCAATCAGTTCAAACGTGGGAAACGGTCCGAAACAATACGAATATTCTGCTTTATCATTATATCGCTTATACTGTAACTGCATGGTTGCTCCTGGTTATCTTGTATTGGATTTAAGGAAGAATCCGGTATATTTTTTCTTTCCTTTTGTGTATTCAACTTTATACCATACTCTGTTTTTGTTATCTCTGGTCGTCCAGACAACTTTAAGTTTTGTGTTTTTGGGAACTTTTACCAGCTTCTTGTACGCTGTACCGGCATACTGACGCAGATAATCCGCTCTTTTTGCCTTAACTGCCCTGGCACGATCAGGTGTCGTTCCTCCGGAGCAAAGAGAATAAGATGAATATCCCGTTCTGCCTGCTACAGTTTTATATGCCCGCACCTTGTAATAATAAATTGTATTCTTGGCCAGAGATCCCACAGTATACTCGACATTGCTGTCACCTTCTACAGTGGCAATCTTTGTAAACTTTCCATTCCGGGCATTGCTCTTATAGATCTGATATCCGGTGGCCCCACTGACTTTGTTCCATGTAAGGGTAACCGTATTGGCAGAACACGATACTTTACGCAAATTGGAGATCTTGGAAACTACAGGCGTCAACCGGGATGCACGAACATATCCCACATAGCTGGTTTTTCCTTTTTTGTATCGGATCTTCATCCAGACATTACCATCTGTACCCTTGGTTTCACAGTAGCCCGTTACTGTAGCGCCTTTAGGTAACTTAACAAGTGATGAAACTGATGTACTGGCCTCTTTTCTGAGTGATATGGAAGCATTGACCTTCAGATTTCCGACAGCGGTTCCGGCACAATATGTACGAATAATGCTTGAAGAATCACCTTTCTTCACACCGCCATCCACTGTTCCGCAGGGCACAATATAATAGTAATATTCTTTATTTAGTACACGATTAACATCAGTATAAGTGGTAGACTCTACCTCCGCTATCATCTGGAAACTCTTCTGGTAATTCTCAGACCGATAAATCTGATAGGAAGTAGCATTTTCCGCGCTGTTCCACTTCAGGTTCACATTGCTTCCCGATACGGAAGCCAGAAGTCCTGAACCACTGCCCACATTCCGGCTATTGTAATATACAGTGCCCTTCCAGCTGGAGTCTGCCGAAGCATACATGATATTCAGATCGACATAAGTGTTGATACCATCCACCCGTCCGTGATCTGAATACTGCCAGAAATCATATTTACCGGTGTATGGATAATTCGCTGTGATCAGCTGGTGAGGTGTTGTATTTCCTTTATACTTATAGCGGGCGATCCACATTTTGTATCTGCTGCTGATGGTTCTGTAATCGATCCTTGTCATAATCTCAGAGATACCGCTGTAAAACATGGGTTCATATCCCATGGCTCTGATGCCTTCGCAGAACTCGATCGTAAGGTTTGTCCACTGTTCTTTCGACAAATCTGCCGCCTGGAAATATCCTTTCTGCTGATTACTCAACGGACATCTTTCCGCGTCGTATACCACAGGAAGATCAAGCTGGAGCCCGTTCAGATTGGCGGCAATAAAATCAACCTCTCGTTTCACTTCTTCGCTATTCGTTGCCTGCGAAAAAAAGTATACTCCGATTTTAACACCAGCCGCGCGTGCTTCACGCACATTATAGCTGTACATAGAATCCAGATATGGAACACCATCCGACAGCGAAGAACCGCCAAGTCGAATAAAAGCGAACTCAATACCGGCAGCCTTAACTTTTTTCCAGTCAATTCTACCCTGATGATAAGAAACGTCTATACCATAAACTGCCTTTTTCCCATTCTGCTCTGCACCATGTACCACAAGAGTCTCATCAAAAAGACTCTGCATAGTAGAAGACGCTGTCGTATTCTGAATGCAAACAGAAAGGACAAACATCAGACTGCATAACAGCAGCATTATTTTTTTCCATTTTTTCAAATCACTTACCTCCAAAATAAAGCTCTGTAAAGTATACCATATTCTGCACGGGACATACAAGAAAGAATCCGGAAAAACCGGATTCTTTCTTAATTCTTTTTTAATTGTTTTGTAATATATGGTATTTTTTGTTTACAATATCATACTTCTTCCCCGAAATATTCGCAGGTCAGGCGAACCGCATCCTGAATACAGCCATCGCAGGAACGAAGCACTTTACCGGTATCCATACCTTTGATCTCACGGCAGATGGTGGATCCATTCTGCGCACGGAACTTTGCATTCAGTTCCCTTACTTTTCTGTAAGTATCTGCCTTAGAATCCGGTCTTTCCAGATTTCCTGTACTGTTAGCCATACCGATCACCAGGGCCATACCACTGACAGCGCCGCAGGTACCAAAGGAATCACTGTCGCCAAAGCCCAGTGCCTCCGAAAGTTTAAAAGCGTCTTTTTCGCTGATACTCAGTTTGTCCAGGAAGCTGCATACCACTGCCTGCGCACAGTTATAGCCTCTTTTGTGATATTCCATGGATTTTTCTATTCTGTTCATTTTTTCCCCTTCCTTTTCATCAGTCAACCCTGATCACCGAAGAAATATCTCTGACAATTGACATACCTCGAAGTATCGTCAACGCATCGTTTAAATGTCTTGCTTTCACTGCCTCTGTGATCAGCACCAACTCTGCACAATCTTCTCTGCGGCTGCGCTGGATCACCTGTGCCAGACTCACGCTGTTATTGCCAAACACTGCTGCGATACTGGCAAGTACACCGGTTTTGTCCTCTACCCGGATACGGATAAAATACTTGCTGCTGGTCTCTTCTACCGGAACAATGGGCAGCTCTTTATAACAAGTACAGCCAATACGTCCACAGCAGTTAAATGTCATATTACGGATGATTTCAAAGATATCTCCCACTACAGCACTGGCGGTAGGAAGCTCACCGGCACCGCGGCCATAGAACATGGTATCCTGCACGGCGTCACCCCGGACAAATACCGCATTGTAGGAATCGTTGACAGATGCCAGAGGATGATTCTCGTCGATCAGCATGGGGTGAACCATCACCTCGATGCCGCTGTCCGTATTGCGGGCAACACCCAGCAGTTTGATCACATGGCCCATATCTTTGGCATAACGAATATCCTTGGCCGTGATCTTTGTGATTCCTTCTGTATGTACATCATCAAAAGTTACCCTGGAATTAAAAGCCACGCTGGCAAGGATCGCCATCTTTCGTCCTGCGTCAAGTCCTTCCACATCCGCAGTAGGGTCACTTTCCGCATACCCAAGATCCTGAGCCAGCTTTAATGCATCGGAAAACTCCATACCTTCCTGGGTCATCTTGGTCAGAATAAAGTTTGTGGTACCGTTTACAATACCCATAACTTCTTTGATATGATTACCGCTAAGAGAGCCCTTTAACGGACCGATAATGGGAATACCACCGGCCACCGCTGCTTCGTAAAACAGATCGCAATGATGCTCTGCGGCTGTTTCCATCAGAATATGTCCGTCTGCCGCCAGCAGATCCTTATTGGCAGTAACCACATGTTTGCCGGCCTTCAAAGCCTCCAGAATATAGGTTCTGGCCGGTTCAATACCTCCCATAACCTCCACAACAACCCGGATTTCAGGATCCTTCATGATCTCGTCCACATTGTTGGTAAGCACAGAAGCATCTTTCACTTTGATAGCTGCTTTCGCAATATTTCGCACCAGAATCTTCTTGATCTCCACACGGGTACCAAGCTTTCTTTCCATCTCCTCCTGCTGCATCTGAATCACTTTGTATACACCGCCGCCCACTGTGCCCAGGCCAAGCAGTGCAATTTTTGTCACTTTCTCCATTGTTCTCTCCATATCCGCAGCAAAGGTTATATACAAACCGACAAAGAATCTTTTCTCATTGACTTTTCAGCCTGCGTTTGATACATTTTGCTGCCGTTGTAAATTAATTGCTGTATTTCTCAACCGATTATCTGTATTCTATCATCTCCATTGCATATACGCAAACTCTGGATTGAACTTTTCCAGAAACATTTTCTGCCAGATCAACATCCGTCCACTGAACCATTTATAATACTTTTTACTGAATTGCCGGTGAACAATGTCACATTTATCCATATGCCTGAAAAATGCCCGACAGAGGCTTCTCCATCGGACATTTCTTTTTCTATACTTAGACCTGATACTTGCAGTTTTCGTTCTTTTTCATGCGGTCACTTTGTTTTTCAGTTCTTTTCCTTCCATAAAATCTCTGGCATTTTCAAGTGTAGTCTCCGCAATGTTGGTAAGAGCTTCTTCTGTAAAGAATCCCTGATGCGATGTCATGGTAACATTCGGGAAGGACAGAAGGCGCTGGATCAGAGAAGTCTGCATGATTTTTTCTGACATATCTTCATACACGAAATCAGTCTCTTCCTCATAAACATCCAGGCCAACGGCAAAGAATTTATGGTTGCGGATTCCTTCGATCAGATCATCTGTACGGATCAGTCCACCACGGGATGTATTGACCAGAATTACGCCATCCTTCATTTTTGCGATCGTATCCGCGTTGATCATATGCTTTGTTTCTTCTGTAAGCGGACAGTGCAGGCTGATCAGATCACTCTCCTTCAAAAGCTCATCCAAAGAAACATATTCCACAAAATCCAGGGACGGATTCGGGTACATATCATAGGCAATGACCTTCATACCAAATCCCTTACAGATCCGGGCCATAGCCTGGCCGATCTTTCCTGTTCCCACAATACCGGCTGTTTTCTGAAAAAGGTTCACACCCATCAGACCATTGAGGGCAAAATTATTTTCACGGCACTTGATGTAGGCTTTATGTGTGTGACGGTTTGCAGTAAGTGCCAATGCCATGGCATGTTCCGCAACAGCCTCCGGAGAGTAGCCCGGCACACGCATTACAGCAATATTGCATTCCTCTGCGGTTTTCAAATCCACATTGTTGTAGCCGGCACAGCGCATCAGAATCAGTTTTACGCCGCAGCCACAAAGTACTTTTACCACCGGTGCACTGATATCTGCATTGACAAAAGCACACACAGCATCGTAGCCTTTTGACAGGGCTGCCGTCTCTTCCTGGAGATTTGCCTCAATATATTTGATACTGATCCCCGGATATTCTGGTAAAAGTTTGTCAAAGAACTGCTGATCGTAGTTTTTGGTTCCGTAAAATAAAATTTTCATGGTGATCTCCCTTCTTGTGTATAAAATATTTCATGTACTTGGGATAATTATAGTATACACATTTTTTGGAGATAACATCCTCTGAACTTTGAAAGAAAAAGGATGGTTTTTTAGTTATTTTGTCGGTTTTTCGAATAAAAAATTGTCCGAATCGACACATTGATTGTTATATTTTTAACAGCTTTTAGTTAATTTGACATTCCGGATATATTTAAAGCATGTGTGCTCTCAATTCCTCACCGCTCAACGGACTTAAATATGCCGGTGCGATATCAAATACAGTCTTACATCCGCTGACACCTTCCCGGGACAGTCTGTAGACTGCTCTTGCAAAGGAAAGAATTACAGAGGAAGTAAACTCCGGATTGGAATCCAGCTTCAGACTGAACTCTACCACATGCTTATGCTCTTTCTCAAAACCGGTAACGCCGGTACGGAAGACAAAACCACCGTGAGGAATACCTGCATGATCTCTGGAAAATTCTTCTTCTGTAATAAAATGTACCGTAGTATCATAATCCGCAAAATAATTCGGCATTGTCTTAATGTCCTGTTCGATCTGTGCCAGATCAGCGCCTTCCTCCGGGACAACAAAGCACTCTCTCGTATGTTTCTGACGTGTAGTCAGTTCCGGATTTTCTCCTTTTCTTACGGCTTCCAGAGCTACCTCCACGGGAATCGTGTACTGTTTGCCGTTCTTAACGCCTTTTACCCGGCGAATTGCATCGGAATGTCCCTGGCTCACGCCCTTGCCCCAAAAGGTATAATCATTTCCCTCCGGAAGAATGGAAGCGCCGTACAGTCTCATCAAAGAAAACATACCCGGATCCCATCCACAGGAGATCAGCGCCACATGGCCATTTTCCTTAGCGGCCCGATCTACGTTGGCAAAATGCTCCGGAATTCTTGCGTGGGTATCAAAGCTGTCGATCACATTAAAATATCTGGCAAACTCCGGCGTCTGTACCGGAAGATCTGTAGCCGAGCCGCCACAGAGCACCAGAACATCGATCTTATCCTTTACCTTCTCGATCTCATCCACAGAATATACTTCCACACCTTCGGTAGCCGGTTTTACAGTTTTCGGGTCTCTTCTGGTGATAATGCAGGTAAGCTCCATGTCCTCGTTCTGACGAACGGCGCTCTCAACACCCCTGCCAAGATTGCCGTAGCCTAAAATTCCTATTTTCATTTTCTTTATCTCCTTTTACAATGTCATTGTTTTATCTTTGTCAGTATAACAGATTTTTACTCCGTATGCCATGATACTTCCTTTATCTTGTCAGTTTTTTCATCCAATGCACAAAATTGACCTTAATAAACGCCGGAACACATTTAAAAAACTGATCCATATTCAGACAGATCACCACGATCTCCGGCGGTGCCTTCAGCACAAAAGAAACGATCAGGGACAGCGGAATCACGATCCCCCATATGGAGATCAGATCCAGCTTCATAATATACCGGGTATCTCCGCCACCCCGGATGATCCCGGTATTTACCGGCATCTGATAGCACATAAAGGCCATAACAAAGCACAATATATGTAAAAATGCTCTGGCCATCCGCCGGCTTTCCGGTGAAAAGCTGTACAACGACAGCACCGGCTCAGTCAGGCCAAAAAGACACAGCCCTGCAGAAATTCCCAGACACACAAACATCACCTGCAGCGTATTGGCATATCTTCTCACTTTCGTTTCATCACCCTCACCGATAGCTTTGCCGATGATCACGTTCGTCGTAGAAGCTGCTCCCACCGCCATGGTCTTTACCATCAGATACAAATTGGAAGCCATACTGTTGGCCGCAATGGCACTGGAGCTGAGATGACCCAGAATAGCTGTCTGCAGCGCAGTATTGACGCCCCAGAGACTTTGCAGAAAAATAATCGGCAGACTGATTTGAAAATAATCCTTCAGGAAAATACGATCCAGATGCAGATAATCACTGAATTTCAGGTGCAGAATCTTTTCTTTCTTTTTCAAAAAGCAAATGAGGAGTAATAGCTCCACGATCCTCGCTGCCAGCGTACCGATGGCCGCTCCGGTAACGCCCAGCCTCGGAAGTCCAAAATGGCCATAAATCAGCAGCCAGTTGATGCCGCAATTAATGCACAGGGTAGAGATGGATAACATCAGCGCGATACGCACTACCTCGGTCACACGCAGAGTAGCCAGAACAACTGTGGTAATGCAGAAAAATGGATACGTAAACCGGATCACCCGAATATAGGCAGTACCTTCCGCAATAATCTCCGGATCTGTGGTAAACAGGCCCACCATCTGCCGTGGAAAAATGGATACAGCAGCAAATAAAAGTGCCATCATCACCAGACCTGCCCGCATGGCCACGGCAGAAATCATTTTGATCTCGCCCAGCTTTTTCTGTCCCCAGTACTGGGACTGTCTCTTATACACATCTGACGCTGCCGACGATACTCCTTG
>CALZOU010000102.1 GCA_945827805.1 uncultured Lachnospiraceae bacterium | reverse complement strand
TCTCACCCTGTTCACTTCCGTATAAGTTTCCATCAATGTATAATGACGCTGCCGCATCCATACGGGTACCGGCCCAGACACCGTATTTCTTTTCTCTGATCCGCAGGGGAACCAGGGCCGGAAACGGATCATACAGATGGTGACCAAGATCCGCTGCCAGAAGCATACCTTCTTTGCCGGAACCTTCCACGGAAGAAGCGGGACCGCCGGTGGTCAGGATCACCCTGTCTGCCGGGTAATGCCATGTTTCTGTGTTGACCGTAAAGCCATTTTCCTCTTTTTGTACAGAAATGACATTTTCCCGGGTTTTTATGCTGACACCCATCTCTCTGGCTTTTCGTTCCAGAACACTCACCACAGCCTGGGCCTGCTCACAGTAGGGATACAGCCAGCCCTTTCTGCTCTTTAACACGATACCGCATTCTTCAAAAAATCTCTGTGCATCCGAAAAAGAAAATGCGTCAAACACCTCGCAAAGGCGGCCTGTATCATGGGATACATAGTGCTCCAAAGAAGAATCCAGATTGCTGAGATTGCATTTGCCGTTGCCGGTGACCAGGATCTTTTTGCCGATTTTGTCGTTTCTTTCCAGAAGCCGCACTTTTGCGCCGTCTTTTGCCGCATGGATTGCGGCCATAAGTCCGGCTGCGCCGCCCCCGATTACGATAATATCCACCCTGTTATCCTCCTAAAGTGTAACAAGACCTTCTTCATACAGTTTCTGCAGGCTCATCAGTATACCAAGCTTTGCGTGCTGCCAGGTTAGTCCGCCCTGGAAATATACAACATAAGGCGGTTTGATGGGACCGTCCGCACTGAGTTCGATAGAGGATCCCTGTACGAACGCTCCCGCAGCCATGATGACATCACTGTCATATCCCGGCATAGCCCAGGGCTCCGGTGTAACAAAGCTGTCCACCGGGGCAGCAGCCTGGATACCCTTACAGAAAGCGATCACACCCTCCGGTGTGCCGAATTCTACAGCCTGAATGATATCGTGACGGCTTTCTGTGGCATTCGGTACCACCTTAAAGCCCAGTTTTTCGTAAATATTGGCGGCAAAGATCGCACCCTTTAATGCACCGGCAACCACAGTGGGCGCCAGGAAGAATCCCTGGTAGAAATCCTTATTCACCTGCAAAGACGCTCCGACTTCCTTGCCAAGTCCCGGAGAAAGCAGACGGCAGGCACAGTTTTCGATCAGCTCCTTTTTGCCGGCAATGTAGCCGCCGATAGGGGCCAGACCGCCGCCCGGATTCTTGATCAGAGAACCAACCACCAGATCTGCGCCCACATCGGAGGGCTCGATCTCTTCCACAAATTCTCCGTAACAGTTGTCTACCATACAGATAATATCCGGTTTTACGGATTTCAGGAAACGGATCAGTTCACCGATCTGCTCTACAGAGAAGGTCGGACGGGTCAGATAGCCTTTGGAACGCTGGATTTCAGCCATTTTCGTCTTTTCTGTAATGGCTGCGCGGATGGCATCGTAGTCAAAGCTGCCGTCCTCTTTCAGTTCCACCTGGCGGTAAGTAACACCGTATTCTGCCAGGGAGCCGCGGGACGGGCGGATGCCGATCACCTCTTCCAGTGTATCGTAGGGTTTGCCCACGGGAGATAAAAGCTCATCCCCCGGTCTTAAATTGGCAGCCAGTGCCACAGCCAATGCGTGGGTACCACAGGCGATCTGTGGGCGCACCAGCGCATCCTCCGTATGGAAAGTGGACGCATACACCTTTTCCAGTGTATCACGGCCCATATCGTTGTAACCGTAGCCGGTGGTGCCGTACAGACAGGCCTCACTGACCTTGTTTTCCTGCATGGCAGAAATGACTTTTAACTGATTGTATTCTGCACAGGCATCAATGTCGGCAAAACGTTCCTTTAATGTGCCTTCGATCTCTTCTCCGAACCGAAATACTTTTTCACTGATGCCAAGACTGGCATACATCCGCTGTTTTAACATGTTGTCATGATTCCTTTCTCCTGAAGTACTTTTCGCATGAATGCGCAGATTTCTTCGTCTTTATAATTAAAATCGGGTTTATTTACCCAGATTACGTCTTTTTCCCGTTTAAACCAGGTGATCTGCCGTTTTGCAAAATGGCGGGTATCCCGCTTGATGGTATATACCGCTTCTTCAAGGGTACATTTTCCCTCGAGATAATCGATGATCTCCTTATAACCAAGCCCCTGCATGGAGACCATATAACGGGTACATCCCATGGCCATAAGTTCTTTGACTTCTTCCACAAGGCCATCCTGCAGCATGATATCCACTCGACGGTCGATTTTCTCATAAAGCCGTGGACGGTCATCCTGCAAAACAAAATAAGCAAAATTATAGGGAGATGTACGGTTTTTCTGTTCTTCGTTATGTTCGGAGATCCGCTGTCCTGTCAGGTGATAAAATTCCAGGGCACGGATCACCCGTTTGACATTGTTTGGATGAATGACTTCTGCAGATGCGGGATCCACTTCTTTCAACTGTTCAAACAGTTCCTGCTGTCTGCCCTCTGCGGCCATCCGTTCGCACTGTCTGCGAAACTCCGTGTCATCCTCCGATTCAGTAAAATCTATATCGTTTACGATCGCCTGAATATAAAAACCGGTTCCGCCCACCAATACCGGCACATGGCCACGGGCGTAGATGCCCTCCATGGCCTCTTTGACCATCTGCTGAAATACCACTACATTAAAGGGCTCATTTGGTTCCAGCACATCCACCAGATGATGGGGCACACCGTTCATCTCCTCCGGACGGATCTTGGCAGAGCCGATGTCCATATGGCGGTAAACCTGCATGGAATCCGCGGAAATGATCTCTCCGTTCACCATATGGGCCAGTGCAATGGATAAGGCTGTTTTTCCCACCGCCGTGGGACCTGTAAGAATAACAAGGGGCTTTTTTTCCATACTCAGACGATTCTCCTGAATTTTTTCTCAATTTCTGTTTTGGTCATGCGTACGATGGTGGGTCTGCCGTGAGGACACTGGTACGGATTATCCAGTGTCAAAAGTTCCCGGATCAGACTCTGTACCTCCGGCACACTCATCCGGCTGCTGCCCTTGACAGCGGCCTTGCAGGCCATAGTGGCGATGCGATGACCGATGACCTCCCGGGAATCGGATTTCCCCAGTCCCTGCTCACATTCCGCCAACAGTTCATCAAACAGTGGCTTCACCGGGATGCCATACAGGTTGTGAGGAACACTGCGGATCGCCATGGCATCACTGCCGAAAGGCTCCAGCTCAAAGCCATATTCCAGAAATACGTCCTGCTGCTCTTTTAACAGATCCATTTCCTGCATGGACGGATGCAGAATGATGGGCGGCGAGACCATCTGTGAAAGCACAGCCCGCTCCTTGTGCTCCTTCATCAGGCGTTCAAACATGACCTTTTCATGAGCGGCATGCTGATCCATGATGTACAGCGTATCCTCCATCTCGAACAGCCAGTAGGTCTCGAAAAGCTGACCGATGATCCGATAGTTCTTTTCGTCGGACAAAGGAAACTGGTTTTCTTTATCGAACAGACTCATCTGCTGTGGTGCAGATTGATTTTCTGCGGCATGCTGCAGTTCTCCTGGTTGTTTAATTGACACAGATTCGACTGTTTTATGCGACTGCGGTGTCAAGTCCTGTGTTTCAGTGGAAACAGCAGAAATGTCTCTTTTGATGGTTTCTGGTTTTATAGCTCCTGGTCGGTTGTAAACAGCAGCCGGTTCTCTCAATATCCTGTTGTCGGAATCTGATGAAGTCTTCATCATGTCTGTATTAGAAGAAAACAGTTTTTTTGTCGATTTTTCGGTATCCTGGTTTTCGTAAACAGCTTTTGTCTGGTTGGATGCTTTTACGCCAGTATCCTTTGGTTCAGCAGGCGACACCGGCGGCAGCACCTGTGCCCTCCGCCTCTGCTCAAACGGCTCCGGCAACGCTTCCTTTTTCGGAATCACTGCAGAAGAAGTTTTCTTCTTTTCGCCGTCATCACCATTAAACACCAGCTCATTATTATGCAGTGCCTGAATAATGGCTTCTTTTGTATGGAAGTAAATATCCTCCTGAGAAGAAAAACGTACTTCCATTTTAGCCGGATGCACATTGATATCCACCTGTGTGCCGGGAAGCGTATAGTACAGGCAGGTAAAGGGATACTGATGCTGCATCATAAAGGTGCGGTATCCCTCTTCTATGCCTTTCATAATGATCTTGTCTTTGACATATCTGCCATTGACATAGTAATTTTCAAAATTGCGGTTGCCCCGGGAAATGATGGGTTTGCCAATAAAACCCTGAATGGACAGTTCGCCGTCATGATAGGACACCGGCAGCAGTTCCCGGGCAATATCCCGGCCATAGATCTGGTAAATGATCTCCTTTAACTCGCCGCGGCCGGTAGTCTGAAAACGCACCTGTCCGTTCATCACGTATTTAAAAGAAACGGACGGATGAGACAAGGCCAGCTGTTCCATATAGGAACTGATATAATTGCCCTCTGTCGTGGCTGTTTTCAGAAACTTGGATCTTGCAGGTACATTATAAAACAGATTTCGTACCAGAATCGTCGTTCCCTCCGGTGCACCGATCTCTTCAAGAGATTTTTCCACACCGCCCTCGATCACATAACGGCTGCCCGTAAGACTTTCTTTCGTTTTGGAAATAAACTCCACCTGCGCCACTGCGGAAATACTGGACAGAGCCTCACCGCGAAAGCCCAGGGACTGAATGGACAACAGATCACTGACTTTAGTGATCTTACTGGTGGCATGACGCAGAAAAGCTGTGGGAATCTGCTTTTTATCAATACCGCATCCGTTGTCGGTAATGCGGATGAAGGAAATGCCGCCCTGCTTTATTTCCACGGTTATGGCCTTGGCACCGGCATCAATGGCGTTTTCCACCAGCTCCTTAACGACAGAAGCCGGTCTCTCCACCACTTCACCGGCGGCAATCTGATCAATTGTCTGCTTATCCAGCACAGTAATCTGCGGCATTTCTTCCTCCATTCTCCGCTACCAGCGGTTTTTCAGCTTGTTCTGTAATCTGTAAATCGTATTTAATGCATCGATGGGGGTAAGATTCCCCACATCAATATCTTTTAACTCCTGCAGGATATCGTCGTCCTTCACCGTATCAAACAGCGACATCTGCTCCAGATCCACTTCATCGTAATGTACGGCCTTCTTTTTGGTCTTCGGAACTGCGGCCAGATCACGGACACGCTCCGTAATATCCGCATCCACCAGTTCCTCCACCAGCTCTTTTGCCCGGTCAATAACAGAATCCGGCACACCGGCCAGCTTGGCTACCTGAATACCGTAACTCTTGTCTGCGCCGCCTTTGACGATCTTACGAAGAAATACAATATCATCTCCCCGTTCCTTTACCGCGATGCAATAGTTATTTACGCCGGGGATCTTGCCCTCCAGCTCTGTAAGTTCATGATAATGGGTGGCGAACAACGTCTTTGCACCCAAAATCTTCGGACTTGCTATGTGTTCGATCACCGCCCAGGCGATGCTTAAGCCATCAAAGGTACTGGTACCGCGGCCGATCTCATCCAGGATCAGCAGACTGTTTTTCGTAGCATTCCTGAGAATATTGGCCACCTCGGTCATTTCCACCATAAAGGTACTCTGGCCGCTGGCCAGATCATCGGAAGCTCCCACACGGGTAAAGATACGGTCCACAATACCGATCTTCGCCTTCTGGGCCGGCACGAAGGAACCGATCTGTGCCATCAGCACGATCAGCGCCACCTGTCGCATATAAGTGGATTTACCGGCCATATTCGGGCCTGTAATAACCGCGATCCGATTTTCACCGTTATCCAGCTTGACATCGTTGGCGATAAACATATCGTTGGGGATCATTTTCTCCACCACCGGATGACGACCGCCCCGGATATCGATCACACCTCTGGAATTGACCGTCGGGCGCACATAATTGTTTCGGCTGGCTACCAGAGAAAGGGACGCAAATACATCCAGTCTTGCCACGGCACGAGCCGTCTTCTGAATGCGCTCTACCTCGGCAGCTACTTTATCTCTGACCTGGGCAAACAGCACGTATTCCAGAGAATACAGCTTATCCTCTGCTCCCAGGATCATATCCTCCAGTTCTTTCAGCTTCGGTGTGATATAACGCTCCGCATTGGTCAGGGTCTGTTTTCTTGTATAGTAATCCGGCACCATTTCCTTAAAAGAATTGGTCACTTCCAGATAATAACCAAATACTTTATTGTATTTGATACGTAAGTTTCGGATACCGGTTTTTTCCCGTTCCTCAGTCTCCAGATCTGCCAGCCAGTTTTTGCCCTCTGTCTTGGCATTGCGATAATTATCCACATCCTGGTTGTAGCCGTCCCGGATAATGCCGCCCTCCTTCATGGCCAGCGGCGGATCATCCACGATGGCCGCGGTGATCAGCTCACACAGATCCTCTAAAGCATCCATATCCTCATAAATCTCCTGCAGCGCACTGCCGGAACACTCTTTTAACAAAAGACGGATATGTGGAAGCATCTCCAGGGATGAACGAAACGCCAGAAGATCCCGGGGATTGGCGGAATGGTAGCTGATTCTTGAAATCAGACGCTCCAGATCGTAAACCGGCTGCAGGTATTCCCGGATTTCATCCCGGATCATGGGTTTATTGTTCAGTTCTTCGATGGCATCCTGCCGCTTTTCGATCTCCTCGACATCCACCAGCGGCTGCTCCACAAAGCTTCGCATCATACGGGCGCCCATGGCCGTTTTTGTCTTGTCCAGCACCCAGAGAAGAGAACCGCGCTTCTGTTTCTCCCGAAGCGTCTCCACCAGTTCAAGATTTCTCCGGCTGGAGCTGTCGATCAGCATAAAGTGATCCGTCACATAGGGCGTGATTCTGCTCATATGCTCCAGATTACTCTTCTGCGTTTCCTTCAGATAGATAAACAAAGCTCCTGCCGCAAGAATAGAAGTCTCATAATCCCCAAGGCCCAGTCCTTCAATGGACATGACATGGAAATGCTCCATCAGCGTTTTGTGGCAGAGTTCATCGTCAAAATACCAGGAATCCAGAGGATAGACCGCGATATTCATCCGGTTTTTCAGATCATCCACATCAATGCCGCTGACCATCAGAGCCTGATTGCAGATGATTTCTGACGGTGTGTATTTATTGATCTCATCCACCAGTTTCCTGCCCTTGTCCACCTCAGTGACATAGCATTCGCCGGTGCTGACGTCAGCAATGCAGATCCCGAAATGATTTTCCATGTAGACAATGCTCATGAGATAATTATTCTTCGCATCGTCGATGCCGGTGGCATTCAGGTTGGTGCCGGGTGTAACCACCCGGATAACCTCACGTTTTACCATTCCTTTGGCCGTCTTAGGATCTTCCATCTGTTCGCAGATGGCAACCTTGTATCCTTTGGCAATCAGTCGGTTGATATAGTTCTCTGCGGCATGGAAGGGAACACCGCACATCGGCGCGCGCTCCTCCAGACCGCAGTCCTTGCCTGTAAGCGTAATTTCAAGTTCTTTTGTTACTGTTAATGCATCATCGAAAAACATCTCGTAGAAATCGCCGAGACGGTAAAAGAGGATACAATCCTTGTATTCCTCCTTGGTTTTCAGATAATGCTGCATCATTGGTGAAAGTGCCAATTTAATTACCTGCCTGTTCTTCTACACGGGTGCCCATGTAGTAAAATCCTTTACATGTGTCCAGATGAACGGGAATGATACGTCCAATATCGCTTTCTGTTCCCGCAAAATGTACCAGAAGATTGTTTCCCATTCTTCCGGTCACCAGATGGGGATCCTGCTCATTGATCCCCTCCACCAAAACGTCCATGGTCTGGCCTTCAAACCGGGAAGAAACCTCCCGGGAAATTTCCTGTACCAATGTCAGAAGCCGGTCAAAACGCTCCTTAACCACATCCTCCGGCACCTGATTTTCCATAGCCGCCGCCGGTGTACCGGTACGTTTTGAATAAATAAAGGTAAACGCACTGTCGTAGCGCACCCGGCGCACCACATCCAGCGTCTCCTCGAAATCTTCTTCTGTCTCCCCCGGAAAACCCACAATGATATCCGTGGTAATCGAAATATCCGGAATAGCACGGCGGATCTTCTCCGTCAGTTCCAGATACTGTTCCTTAGTATAGCGGCGATTCATCACCTTTAAGATCCGGCTGCTGCCCGACTGCAGCGGCAGATGGATATGGCGGCAGATCTTCGGATATTTTGCCATCACTGCAATCAGTTCGTCCGACAGATCCTTCGGGTGAGAAGTCATAAAGCGGATCCGCTTCAGACCTTCGATCTGTACCACCTGTTCAAGAAGCTCGGCAAAACTGATAGGATGCTCCAGAGTTTTACCGTAGGAATTGACATTCTGTCCCAGCAGCATGACTTCCACTACGCCATCTTCCGTCAATCGGCGGATCTCTTTCAGGATTTCCTCCGGCTCACGGCTCTTCTCGCGACCGCGGACATAGGGCACGATACAGTAGCTGCAGAAATTGTTGCAGCCAAACATGATGTTTACCCCGGCTTTGAAGCTGTATTTGCGG
>CALZOU010000101.1 GCA_945827805.1 uncultured Lachnospiraceae bacterium | reverse complement strand
ATCAGTGGGAAAAAGAAACTGATTAACGGGAGTATAAACCAATACTGAATGCAACCAGTAGTTCACTACTAATAAATGATACTGGTTATTATGCATGTATAGTGAGAGATTCTAATGGTAATTCTGCAGAGGAGTACATTTATGTTTATGAATCGAAGCAATTGGAGGAGGATTTTTCATCTTCAGCAGGCGAACTGAAAGTAAATCAGTCAATTAATGTAAAGACAAAGAGAGATCAGTATTGTTTCTATGCATTCACACCAAAAACGACGGGAAAATATTCCATCTATTCAGAAGGAAACAGAGATTCATTGGCATATGTTCTCGATTCTGAGGGATATACTTTAGCGTATAACGATGATGGGGATAATGTATCTGGTCTCAATTTTAGGATTGACATGCAGTTAACCGGCGGTCAGACATATTATCTCGCAGTTAAAGGCTTTAATGATGCTGTTATCAAAGTCACAGTATCCGCGATTTGTGCAGATCACACAAAGACAGAAATACGCAATGCAAAAGCAGCAACCTGTACAGAAGATGGATACACAGGGGATAAATACTGTGTAAACTGTGGAGAAATTGTAGAATCAGGCAGTGTAATAAAAGCGACAGGTCACTCCAGTACAGTTGTACGCAACGGAAAAGCAGCAACATGTACAGCGGATGGATACACAGGAGATAAATGCTGTGTGATCTGCGGTGCAATTGTAGAAGCAGGCAGTGTAATAGCAAAGACAGGCCACAGTTTCGGCGCATGGGCAGTTACCAAGCAGCCTACAGTATTTGAAGATGGTGTTCAGACCAGAGTATGTGGTGTATGTGGCACCAGAGAAGAACAGGCAATCGCAAAGCTGCAGCCTCAGGCAAAGCTGAACATGACTACAGTACCGTTAAAGGTAAAACAGACCACAACATTGAAAGTCAACAATGTTGTAGGAGGAGACGCAGTAGCTTCTTTCAAATCCTCCAATACAAAGATCGCCACAGTGACCAGCGCAGGAAAAATCACCGCAAAGAAGAAAGGTACAGCTACAGTCACCGTAACCATGAAGAGCGGACAGGTGCTGAAAGCTACTGTAAAAGTACAGACAGGCAATGTTAAGACCACAAAGATCACAGCAAACGTGACAAAAGTCAGCCTGGATATGAAGAAAACCTTCCAGCTGAAGGCTGTGGTAACTCCGCTGACCTCCAAAGAAAAGGTTACCTTCAAATCTTCTAACAGCAAAATCGTCACAGTTTCCAAGACAGGAAAACTGACAGCAAAGAAACCTGGCAAAGCTACCATTACCGTACAGTCCGGTAAGAAGAAATGCTATGTTAAAGTAACTGTTAATCCGGTGAAGACAACAGCGATTACAGTAAACAAAACCCAGGTGAAGCTGAAAGTAAAGAAGAGCTTTACACTGAAAACAAAGCTGACACCGGGTAATTCCACGGAAGCGGTTACATACAAGACCTCCAATAAGAAAGTCGCAACCGTATCCAGCAAAGGAAAGATCACAGCCAAGAAGGCCGGAACAGCTACGATTACCGTGAAATCCGGAAATCAGAGTGTGAAGGTTCAGGTTACAGTAACAAAGAAATAATTTTTATGAAAAAGGCAGCTTATTCCGTAAAAAGGCATGAGCTGCCTTTTTAGCAACGGACAAGGGACGGATCTCTGTCCATGTTCCCATTTATGATCTGTTGAACCTTTTAAATCCTTTTCTGCGCAGACTACCATGAGTGCGATAAAATTAAATACGATAAGTCAGGCATACAGTTCCTGCATTACAAAATTTCTTTTATAGCAGTCGTCTGGAAGAGAGTTTATATTTCATTATTTCTGTTGGTTACCGTGTTAAATCTAAGCGTGGTACACAGTTCAGAATCTGGGCGACAAATATTTTGAAAGAATATATGAAAAAAGGTTTCGTTATGGATGATGAACGTTTGAAAGAACTGGGAGGAGGCGGCTATTTCAAAGAACTGATTGACAGAATCCGGGATATCCGTGCGTCTGAAAAAGTGTTTTACAGACAGGTTCTGGAAATCTATGCTACCAGTATCGATTATGATCCGAAAGCTGAAATTTCTATTCAGTTTTTCAAGAAAGTGCAGAATAAGATTCACTATGCTATTCATGGGCAGACTGCGGCTGAGTGGAGAACAGTTATTGCAGGGAAATGGAAGTATCTCACACAAACAAGCGGTAGTCAAAGCAACGGATGAATATAAAAAGTATAAGGCCAAAACGATCAGTGAAGTGGAACAAGATTATTTGGATTTGATCAAACTATTAGAACGAAAAACAGAAAAGTCGATGCCGCAAAACAACTGATACATCAGTATTACTGCGACACCGACTCTTACATTTACAGATATTTATGCATTCTTCTCAGCTTCAGCCATCTTCATGGCGCGAACCTTCAGCGGCAGTCCGAACAGAGTGATGAAGCCCTCTGCGTCGTGGTGGTCGTACAGATCACCGGTGGTGAAGGAGGCCAGTGACTCGCTGTACAGGCTGTACGGAGAAGTGGTTCCGGCTTTGATGATGTTGCCTTTGTACAGTTTGAACTTAACTTCGCCGGTCACGTATTTCTGTGTGGAGGTTACAAAAGCCTGTACTGCTTCACGAAGAGGTGTGAACCATTTTCCTTCGTAAACGATCTGAGCCATCAGGTTGCCCATATCTTTCTTGGTTTTCAGGGTCTCGCGGTCAAGCACCAGCTCTTCCAGCTGCTGATGAGCTTCCATCAGGATAGTTCCTCCGGGAGTCTCGTATACACCACGGGATTTCATACCAACAACACGGTTTTCTACGATATCTACAATACCAACGCCATGTTTTCCGCCCAGAGCATTCAGCTCACGGATGATGTCGGATACTTTCATCTTTTTGCCGTTTACGCTGGTGGGAACACCGGCTTCGAAGGTCATGGTCACATATTCGGCTTCGTCAGGAGCTTTCTCCGGGCTGACACCCAGAACCAGCAGATGATCATAATTCGGTTCTACGGACGGATCTTCCAGTTCCAGACCCTCATGGCTGATGTGCCACAGATTACGGTCACGGCTGTAGCTGGAATCTGCGGAGAACGGCAGGTTGATGCCGTGAGCCTGGCAGTAGGCGATCTCGGATTCACGGGAGTCCATGGTCCATTTGTCATCACGCCATGCAGCGATGATTTTCAGATCAGGAGCCAGAGCCTTGATACCCAGCTCGAAACGGATCTGGTCGTTACCTTTACCGGTAGCACCGTGGCAAATAGCGGTGGCACCTTCTTTTCTGGCAATCTCTACCAGCTTTTTGGCAATACCCGGACGGGCCATGGATGTACCCAGCAGGTATTTGTTCTCATATACAGCGCCGGCCTGTACGCAGGGCATGATGAAATCGTCACAGAATTCGTCAACGATATCCTCGATATATAATTTGGAAGCGCCGCAGGAAAGAGCTCTTTCTTCCAGTCCGTCAAGCTCCTCGCCCTGGCCGCAGTCAATACAGCAGCAGATAACTTCGTAATCATAATTCTCTTTCAGCCACGGGATAATAGCGGTGGTGTCCAGTCCGCCGGAATAGGCTAAAATAACTTTTTCTTTCATAATAATATATCCTCCTTAAGTTTGGTAAAACCTGTCTTTTTCATTTGCTGGTCATTACTATACAACAAGACTTTGGCAAAATCAACCCCCTAATTAATAAAAATTCATTATTGATGCATAAAAACCAGTACAATATGCATAATTATGCAAAATATTCGAATAAAATTGCAATTTATGCTTTACTTCGGGAAAAAACTGGTATATGATAACGATGTTCTTTTATAAAGAAAGAAGATTGAGGAGAGTAGTTATGGTAAAAGCAGGAATTATCGGTTCCACAGGCTATGCCGGCTCCGAGCTGGTGAGACTTCTGATGGGCCATAAGGATGTGGAGATCGTATGGTACGGTTCCCGCAGTTATATTGATAAGAAATATGCCGAAGTCTACAGAAATATGTTTGAAATCGTAGACGCAGTCTGCATGGATGATAATATGGAAGAACTGGCGGATCAGGTGGATGTGATCTTTACGGCAACTCCCCAGGGGCTGTGTGCGTCTCTTGTAAATGAAGAGATTCTTTCCAAAGTAAAGATCATCGACCTCAGCGCAGATTTCCGTCTGAAGGATGTAAAGGTATACGAAGAGTGGTACAAGCTGGAGCATAAAGCACCTCAGTATCTGGATGAGGCAGTCTACGGCCTGTGCGAGGTGAACCGTGAGGATGTGAAGAAAGCCAGAATCGTGGCCAATCCGGGATGCTATACGACCTGTTCTATTTTGACCACCAGACCGTTGGTGGCCGAAGGGCTGATCGATCCCAATACCCTGATCATCGATGCGAAATCCGGAACATCCGGTGCAGGAAGAGGCGCCAAGCTTCCCAATCTTTTCTGCGAAGTCAATGAAAATATGAAGGCATACGGCGTGGCGACCCACCGCCATACACCGGAGATCGAGGAGCAGTTATCCTATGCCTGCCATCAGCCGGTGACCATCAATTTCACACCCCATCTGGTGCCCATGAACAGAGGTATTTTGGTGACGGCTTATGCCAGCCTGAAGCCGGGAACCACGGCGGAGGAAGTAAGAGCTGTATATAAGAAGTATTACGACCATGAGAAGTTTGTCCGCGTTCTGGACGAGGGCGAGTGCCCGGAGACAAAATGGGTTGAGGGAAGCAACTATGTGGACGTTAACTTTAAGATTGATCCCCGGACCAACCGTATCATTATGATGGGAGCGCTGGATAATCTGGTGAAAGGTGCCGCAGGACAGGCGGTCCAGAATATGAACCTGCTGTTTGGTTTTGACGAGGATGAGGGACTGAGACAGGTGCCGATGTTCCCGTAAGAATATGATTCAGGTGTGAGCAAAACCTTTCGGCGCAGCCGATTTTCATGGATTTGCGAATAGTATCTGTGAAGGTACTGAACAGATACGACAGCTATTAAATAAGTTAATAACAGCTCAAGATGTAGGAGAATCAGGATGAGTATACAGATAATAGAAGGCGGCGTGACCGCTCCCAAAGGATTTAAGGCAGCCGGTATTGCAGCCGGAGTGAAAAAAGCAAATGTAAAAGATATGGCCATGATTTTCAGCGAGGTGCCCTGTCATGCGGCGGGAACTTTTACCACCAACGTAGTCAAAGCGGCTCCGGTGAAATGGGATCGAGAGATCTGTGAGACCAGCCCGTTCGTGCAGGCTGTCGTAGCTAACAGCGGTGTGGCCAATGCCTGCACCGGTGAAGAAGGCATGGAATACTGCAAACGTATGGCTGATAAGGCAGGTGAAGTGCTGGGCATTCCGGGAAATGCCGTTTTGGTGGCATCCACAGGTGTGATCGGAAAACAGCTGCCGATGGATATTATTGAAAAAGGTATTGAGAATCTGAAACCTGTGCTGTCCTCCAGTCTGGAGGCAGGTACGCTGGCATCTCAGGCGATCATGACCACAGATACTCATAAAAAAGAGATCGCTGTACAGTGTGAGATCGGTGGAAAGACGGTAACTCTTGGAGGAATGTGCAAGGGTTCCGGTATGATCCATCCGAATATGTGTACCATGCTCGGTTTTATCATGACAGATGCCGCCATCAGTGATGCCCTGCTGAAAAAAGCACTGCGCGCAGACATTATCGATACCTACAATATGGTTTCCGTAGATGGAGATACTTCCACTAACGATACCGTTCTTCTTCTGGCAAACGGCCTTGCCGGAAATGATGAGATCACAGAAGAAAACGAGGATTACAAAACATTTTGTGAGGCCCTGCATACCATCAATGCCTATCTGTGCCGTCAGATCGCCGGAGACGGTGAGGGAGCTACAGCTCTGTTTGAGGTAAAAGTAGTGGGCGCACAGACAAAAGAGCAGGCCCGTATCTTAAGTAAAGCCGTTGTATGCTCCAGTCTGACAAAGGCAGCCATCTACGGCCATGACGCTAACTGGGGACGTATCCTTTGTGCTATGGGTTATTCAGGCGCACAGTTCGATCCGGAAAAGGTGGATTTGTTCTTTGAGAGTAAGGCCGGAAAACTGCAGATCATTGAAAATGGTGTGGCTACAGATTACAGTGAAGAGGTGGCGACAAAGATCCTTTCCGAGAAAGAGGTTACTGCCATTGCGGATATCAAGATGGGTACAGAGGAAGCTACAGCCTGGGGCTGTGATCTTACTTATGACTATGTAAAAATCAATGCAGATTATCGTTCATAAGCTGTAAGAATATGATTCAGTTGTGAGAAAGCCCCATCGGCGCAGCCGATTTTCATGGGTTTGCGAAGCGTATCTGTAAAGGAACTGAACAGATACGCAAAACTACAGAATAAAGAGGATATAGAAAATGGTAGATCAGAAATTTCTTGATAAAGCGGAGGTGCTGATCGAGGCCCTGCCGTATATTCAGCGGTTTAACCGCAAAGTCATCGTGATCAAGTACGGAGGCAGCGCCATGATCGATGAAAAACTGAAGGAAAATGTCATCGCAGACTGTGTACTGTTAAAGCTGGTTGGTTTTAAACCCATCATCGTTCATGGCGGCGGCAAGGAGATCAGCCGCTGGGTCGGTAAAGTAGGTATGGAACCGAAATTTATCAACGGCCTTCGTGTAACTGACGAAGAGACCATGGAAGTGGCCGAGATGGTACTGAACAAGGTCAATAAAGAGCTGGTAAATCTGGTACAGCGTCTGGGCGTCAAAGCTGTCGGAATCAGCGGCAAAGACGGTGAGCTGTTGAAGGTAGAGAAAAAACTGTCTGACGGACAGGATATTGGTTTTGTGGGTGATGTAAAAGAGGTAAATCCAAAAGTGCTGTATGATCTTCTGGACAAAGATTTCCTGCCCATCGTCTGCCCCATCGGTATGGACGATGATTACAATACCTACAATATCAATGCAGACGATGCAGCCTGTGCCATCGCCAAAGCCATGAAAGCAGAAAAGCTGGCTTTCCTGACTGATATTGAAGGTGTATACAGAGACGCAAACGATCCGTCCAGCCTGATCTCCGAGCTCACTGTATCCGAGGCAAAAGAGCTGGTGGAGAACGGGGATGTGACGGGAGGCATGATCCCGAAGCTGTTAAACTGCGCAGGCGCCATCGAAAGCGGCGTAAACCGTGTACATATCCTGGACGGACGTACACCCCACTGCCTGCTTCTGGAGATATTTACCAACAAAGGTATCGGTACAGCCATTCTCAGAGATGCCGAAGAGAAATACTATAAGCCGAAAAACGAGGAATGATAAAATGAGTATGACAACAAAGGAATATATGGAGCTGTCTGAGGAATACGTGCTCCACACCTACAACCGTTTTCCGCTGGTGCTGGAAAAGGGCAAAGGGGTAGATCTTTATGATGTGGAAGGAAACGCCTATATGGATTTTGCTTCCGGTATCGGAGTATTTGCTCTGGGATACAGCAACAAAGAGTTCAATGAGGCACTGAAAGCACAGGTGGACCAGGTGATCCATACTTCCAATCTGTACTACAATGTTCCCCTGGGTACGGCGGCAGAGCATCTGGCCAAAAGCTGCGGCATGTCCAAGGTATTCTTTACCAACAGCGGTACAGAGGCCATTGAGGGCGCCATCAAGGCAGCCAGAAAATACGCTTATCTTCGTGACAATTCCACAGATCACGAGATCATCGCCATGAATTCATCCTTCCACGGCAGAAGCCTGGGCGCACTTTCTGTTACAGGAAACGAGCACTATCAGGAACCCTTCCGTCCTCTGATCGGCGGTGTGCGTTTTGCCGAATTTAACAATATTGACAGCGTAAAAGCCCAGATCACAGACAAAACCTGCGCTATCATCATGGAGACCGTACAGGGCGAAGGTGGTATCTATCCGGCAGATCCGGCATTCTTAAAAGAAGTTCGCGAGATCTGTGATGCGAGAGATATTCTCCTGATCCTGGACGAGATCCAGTGTGGTATGGGACGTACCGGCACCATGTTCGCCTGGCAGCAGTACGGCGTACAGCCGGACATTATGACCTCCGCCAAAGCCCTCGGCTGCGGTGTACCGGTGGGAGCCTTCGTACTGAACGAAAAAGTTGCCAAATCTTCGTTGGTACCTGGAGACCACGGCACCACCTACGGCGGAAACCCCCTGGCCTGCGCAGCGGTAAACGCAGTGTTCGGGCAGTTTGAAAAACTGGATCTTCTGGCGCATGTCAACGAAGTGGCAGCCTATCTGGAAGAGAAACTTGACGAACTTGCCGCAAAACACGACTGCATCAAAGAACGCCGCGGTAAAGGACTCATGCAGGGGCTGGAACTTACCGGCAAGCCCGTAGGAGAAGTGATCACCGCCGCCAGAGAAAAAGGACTGCTGGTGATCTCCGCAGAACACAACGTCCTGCGCATGCTTCCACCCCTCGTCATCACCAAAGAAGACGTGGACAAAGCTGTGGAAATTCTGGATGTATGTCTTTAAATTAAGGCAATACTGATTTGAAAGTACACGGAATTATCGCAATATTATAGATCTGTTTGTAAACACACAAATATATATAGGCAGAAAAGTAAATGGGGCTGCTGCCTGTCTCTTATACACATCAGACGCTGCCGACA
>CALZOU010000100.1 GCA_945827805.1 uncultured Lachnospiraceae bacterium | reverse complement strand
CAGTTTGCCTTAAAGGAAATTATCCGTCAGACTATTTTTTCCATTGCTGCTAATGAAAACAATAAACTGATGACAGGTGAACTTATTGAAATCAGAAATGGCGAATTGAAAATTGTTTCCCTGGACGGACATCGTATTTCCATTCGCAAGCTTCTGCTAAAAGAGGATACCGTATCCAAAAAAGTTATTGTACCCGGTAAAACATTGATTGAGATCAGTAAGATCCTTTCAGGAGAAATGGAAGATATGGTTAATATCTTTTTTACAGAAAACCATATCATTTTTGAGTTTGACCAGACAATAGTTGTTTCCCGTCTGATCGATGGAGAATATTTTAAGATTGATCAGATGCTTTCAAGTGATTATGAAACTAAGATTTCCATTCGTAAGCAGGAATTTTTAAGCTGTATTGACCGTGCTACCCTTCTTGTAAAAGAGGGAGATAAAAAACCCATTGTCATCAATATTGAAGACAATGTTCTTGAATTAAAAATCAATACACCCATGGGTTCTATGGATGAGAAGATCGATATTGAAAAAGAAGGCCGCGATATTATGATCGGTTTTAATCCAAAGTTTTTGATGGATGCACTGAAAGTTATCGATGATGAAGTAATTGATATCTATCTTGTAAATGCTAAAGCACCCTGTGTGATCCGTAATGAATCCTATCTTTATCTGATTCTTCCGGTTAACTTTAACAGTGCCAGATAGTAAAGGAGAAGTATGCAGGAAATTAAAGTAAGAGATGAATTTATCAAGCTTGGCCAGGCATTAAAGGCTGCCGATCTGGTCAGCAGTGGTGTGGAAGCCAAGATCGTTGTCCAGGATGGACAGGTTGAAGTCAATGGAGAGGTTGATACCAGACGAGGCCGCAAACTGGTTCCCGGAGATGTGATTACTTTTGATGGGAAGAGTGTAAAGATCGTCTGATAAACAGCAATGTACGTAGAAAAAATAGAAGTCAAAAATTTCAGAAATTATGATGCCATGACACTGGCACTGGATCAGGGAACCAATATTTTTTATGGCAATAATGCCCAGGGAAAAACAAATATCCTTGAAGCTGTCTATCTTTGTGGTACTACAAAATCCCACAGAGGAAGCCGCGATAAGGATATGATCCGGTTTGGTGAAGATGAATCTCATATCAGGATGATCGTCAGAAAACAGGATGTTCCCTATCGCATTGATATGCATCTGAAGAAAAACAGAGCAAAGGGAATCGCTGTCAATGAGGTTCCCATTAAAAAAGCCAGTGAATTGTTTGGTATTGTTAATTTTGTGTGTTTTTCTCCCGAGGACCTCAACATGGTCAAGAATGGTCCGGCAGAAAGAAGAAGATTTTTGAATGTGGAACTTTGTCAGATCAATCGCCTGTATATGGATGACCTTACAAAGTACAATAAGATCCTTGAACAGAGAAACAGGACATTAAAAGAGCTGCAGTATCGCAGAGATTACCAGGATATGCTGGACATATGGGATGAACAGCTTTTATTTTTTGGTTCAAGGATCATTGAAGAAAGGGAAAAGTTTCTGGGGTACCTGAATGAAATCGTCAGAGATATTCATGGATCTCTGACAAATAAAAATGAGCATATCGAGCTTATATACGAACCGGATACGACAAAAAATGATTTTTCCATAAAGCTCAGAGAAGCAAGAGACAGGGATACCCATATGAAATCTACTACAGTGGGACCCCATCGTGATGATTTTGCCATTCGGGTTAATGACATTGATATACGGAGGTTTGGTTCTCAGGGACAACAGAGAACTTCAGCTTTGTCGATCAAATTGTCGGAAATAGAGATATTAAAGCAGAAAACGAAAGATACCCCAATACTTTTGCTGGATGATGTACTGTCTGAACTGGACAGTAACCGGCAAAACTATTTATTGAAAAGTATTTCACATATACAGACACTGATCACCTGTACAGGATTGGATGATTTTATAGAGAACAGATTTCCTATCAATCAGGTATATGAAGTCATCAGCGGTCATGTGAAAGAAAGAAAGCAGGAGGAATAACATGAGCAACGAATATGGTGCAGATCAGATCCAGATTCTGGAAGGTTTGGAGGCAGTGAGAAAGCGTCCCGGTATGTATATCGGCAGCACATCATCGAGAGGTCTCCATCATCTGGTTTATGAGATCGTGGATAATGCCGTAGATGAGGCGTTGGCCGGATTCTGTAAAAAAATCGAAGTAATGATCAATCCGGATAATTCCATTACAGTAACGGATGATGGACGTGGTATTCCTGTAGGTATCAATCACAAAGCAGGTATTCCGGCAGTTGAAGTTGTATTTACGATCCTGCATGCCGGCGGAAAATTCGGCGGTGGAGGATATAAGGTATCCGGTGGTCTGCATGGTGTGGGCGCATCCGTAGTAAATGCTTTGTCTGAATGGCTGGAAGTACAGATCTGCCGTGAAGGAAAAATATATAAACAGCGCTATGAAAGAGGACACGTGATGTATCCTCTTAAAGAAATAGGCACCTGCCCTCTGGAAAAGACAGGAACCCGCGTTGACTTTTTACCGGACAAAGAAATATTTGAAGACACGGTTTTTGATTTTGAGACACTGAAAGTAAGATTCAGGGAAATGGCATTTCTGACCCGAGGTCTGTTTATCAGCCTTACAGATCTGCGGGAAGAAAAACCGGTGAAACGGGATTTTCATTACGAGGGCGGTATAAAAGAGTTTGTGTCTTACCTGAACAGAAGTAAGACACCGCTTTATGAAGATATTATTTACTGTGAGGGAGAAAAAAATGGTGTGCAGGTGGAAGTTGCCATGCAGCACAATGATTCCTATACAGAAAACAGCTATGGTTTTGTTAATAATATCACCACACCGGAAGGTGGTACCCATGTGGTGGGCTTCAGAAATGCATTAACAAAGATATTTAACGAATACGGCAGAAAAAATAAGCTGTTAAAAGACAGCGATCAGAATCTGTCCGGTGAAGATATCCGTGAAGGTCTGACGGCAATTATCAGCGTTAAGATTGAAGAACCGCAGTTTGAAGGACAGACAAAACAGAAGCTTGGCAACAGCGAAGCCCGTACAGCAGTAGATAATATTGTTTCTACACAGCTCGAGCTGTTTCTGGAGCAAAATCCCGTGGTTGCCAAGACCATTATTGAAAAATCTGTGCTTTCTCAGCGGGCCAGAGAAGCTGCCCGAAAAGCCAGAGATCTTACCCGCAGAAAATCTGCATTGGACGGTATGTCCCTTCCGGGTAAACTGGCTGACTGTACAAACAAAGATCCGAAAAAATGTGAGATTTATCTGGTGGAGGGAGATTCCGCCGGTGGTTCCGCTAAAACAGCCAGAAGTCGTGATACGCAGGCAATCCTTCCTCTTCGGGGAAAAATCCTGAATGTTGAAAAGGCCAGATTGGACAGAATCTACGGAAATGAAGAAATCAAGGCCATGATCACAGCTTTTGGTACAGGTATTCATGATGATTTTGATATTACCAAACTTCGCTATGACAAGATCATCATCATGACCGATGCCGATGTAGATGGCGCCCATATTGATACATTGATGCTTACGTTTTTATACCGCTTTATGCCGGAACTGATCCGTCAGGGACATGTGTATCTGGCACAGCCGCCGCTGTATAAGATCGAAAAAAACCGCAAGGTGTGGTATGCCTACAGTGATGAGGAGCTGAATCAGATCCTCACAGAAATAGGACGCGACGGCAATAATAAGATTCAGCGATATAAAGGTCTTGGTGAGATGGATGCGGATCAGCTTTGGGAGACAACTATGGATCCGGAACGAAGAATTTTGAAACGTGTTACTATTGATGATACGGATTCTTCGGAGATAGATCTTACATTTACCACCTTGATGGGTGATAAAGTAGAACCGCGAAGAGAATTCATTGAGGAAAATGCCAAGTATGTGCAGAATCTGGATATCTAAAATATTGTATTAAAAATCAGTTGTTTTTATACAATAAGCAAATATTTGGAAACAGCGTAAAGCTGTGAGAAAGGACATAAATGTATGGAAGATACAATATTTGATCAGGTAATAGACGTCGATTTGAAAAAAACGATGGAAAAATCATATATTGATTATGCCATGAGTGTCATCGCTTCCCGCGCCCTTCCTGATGTTCGGGACGGTTTAAAACCGGTACAGCGAAGAGTACTGTTTTCCATGATCGAGCTGAATAACGGTCCGGATAAACCGCACAGAAAATGTGCCCGTATCGTTGGTGATACCATGGGTAAATATCATCCCCACGGAGACAGCTCTATCTATGGTGCCCTGGTCAATATGGCTCAGGACTGGTCCACCAGATATCCTCTGGTAGACGGTCACGGAAACTTTGGTTCCGTGGATGGAGACGGTGCGGCTGCCATGCGATATACAGAAGCCCGCTTAAGCAAAATTTCCATGGAAATGCTGGCGGATATTAATAAAGATACTGTGGATTTTCAGCCAAACTTTGATGAAACAGAAAAAGAGCCTGTTGTGCTTCCGGCCCGTTATCCGAATCTTCTGGTTAACGGTACTTCCGGTATCGCTGTAGGTATGGCCACCAACATTCCGCCTCACAATCTTCGTGAGGTTATTGGTGCTGTCGTAAAGATCATCGATAACCGTATTGAAGAAGACAGGGATACGGATCTGGACGAAATACTGGATATTGTAAAAGGACCGGATTTTCCTACGGGTGCGACTATTCTGGGAAGAAGAGGTATTGAGGAATCTTACAGGACCGGCCGCGGTAAAATCCGTGTGCGTGCTGTATCAAATATAGAGACTCTGCCAAACGGAAAAAGCCAGATCATTATCACAGAGCTTCCCTATATGGTCAATAAGGCAAGACTGATCGAAAAAATCGCGGAACTCGTCAGAGATAAAAAAATAGACGGTATTACCGGATTAAACGATCACTCCAGCCGTGAAGGTATGCGTATTTGTATTGATCTGAGAAAAGACGCAAATGCCAATGTTATCCTGAATCAGTTGTATAAACATACACAGCTGCAGGATACTTTCGGTGTGATCATGCTGGCTCTTGTTAATAATGAGCCGAAGGTTATGAATCTGAAAGAGATGCTAAAACACTATCTGGCTCATCAGGAAGATGTAGTAACCAGAAGAACAAAATATGATCTGAACAAAGCAAGAGAGAGGGCTCATATTCTGGAAGGCCTCTTAAAAGCGTTGGATAATATCGACCGGGTGATCCAGATCATCCGCGGATCACAGAATACCCAGATCGCCAAAGCAGGACTCATGGAGGAGTTTGGTCTCAGTGATGCCCAGGCCCAGGCTATCGTAGATATGCGTCTGCGTGCTCTGACAGGTCTGGAAAGAGAAAAAATTGAAAATGAATACAAGGAGCTTCTGCAGAAAATCCATGAATATGAGATCATTCTTGGGGATCATAATATGCTGCTTCGTGTAATTCGTGAAGAAATTTCTGTGATCGCTGAAAAATACGGTGACGAGAGAAGAACAAAAATCGGTTATGATGTTTACGATATTTCTACTGAGGATATGATTCCCCGGGAGAATACCGTGATAGCCATGACAAAAAAAGGATATATCAAACGAATGACCGTGGATAATTTCCGCAGCCAGAACCGTGGCGGACGAGGTATCAAAGGTATTCAGACTATAGAAGATGATTATGTAGATGAGCTTCTGATGACAACCACTCATCATTATATGATGTTCTTTACTAATCTTGGTAAGGCGTTCTGCATGAAAGCGTATGAGATTCCTGAAGCCGGAAGAACAGCCCGAGGTACAGCTATTATTAATCTGCTAAATCTGGTGCCGGGAGAAAAAGTAACGTCAGTTATTCCTATCAGTGAATTTAAGGACGATGATAACCTCATTATGGTGACAAAAAACGGTACAGTGAAAAAGACCGTTATGTCAGCTTTTAAAAACATGAGAAAAACAGGTCTGATTGCTATAGGTTTGCAGGAAGATGATGAACTGATCGAAGTAAAGACCACCGATGGAACAAAGGATATCATCCTTGTGACCAGCCAGGGAATGAGCATACGTTTCAATGAGCAGGATGTACGTCCTACCGGCCGGGGAGCCATGGGTGTTAAGGGTATTTCTCTGGATGAGAATGACTTTGTTGTAGGTATGCAGCTGACAGTTCAGGGAGATTATATGCTCATTATATCTGAAAAAGGATATGGAAAAAGAACACTGATGGATGAGTTTCCACGGCAGAACAGGGGCGGAAAAGGTGTAAAATGTTATCGGATTACAGAAAAAACAGGTAATGTGGTAGGCGCCAAAGCTGTAAATATTGATAATGATGTCATGTTGATCACCACAGAGGGTGTTATTATCCGTACATCCTGTGAAGAGATTTCTGCGATGAAGAGAATTACTTCCGGAGTAAAAGTAATGAATGTGGCAAAAGATGTATCGGTAGCAAGTATTGCTAAAGTAAGAGAAAAAGATCCCCAGGACAGCAATACACCGGAAAATGAAGAAAATACAGCAGAATTTGAGGATAATACAGATGATCAGAACGATTAATGTGGATAAAGTTACAGAAAACATCCGTGAGATGTGTATAGAAGCAAATCATTACCTGACACCGGATATGAAAAAGAGACTGGATGAAGCAGTTCAAGGGGAGGAGTCTCCCCTGGGACGGCAGATATTAGAACAGCTGGAAGAAAACTTGAGTATAGCCGGTAAAGATATGATTCCCATCTGTCAGGATACCGGCATGGCCGTAGTATTTATGGAAATTGGTCAGGATGTCCATTTTGAAGGCGGAGATCTGACGGATGCTGTAAATGAAGGTGTACGCCAGGGATATGTGGAAGGATATCTGCGAAAATCAGTGGTAAAAGATCCTCTCATCAGAGAAAATACAAAAGATAATACACCTGCAATCCTTCATACGACCATTGTACCCGGAAATCAGGTAAAAATTACTGTCGCACCAAAAGGATTTGGCAGTGAAAATATGAGTCGTGTCTTCATGCTGAAGCCGGCAGAAGGAATTGAGGGGGTAAAGCAGGCTATCCTTACAGCAGTAAAAGACGCAGGACCAAATGCCTGCCCGCCTATGGTAGTTGGTGTTGGCATAGGGGGAACCTTCGAAAAATGTGCTCTTATGGCAAAACAGGCGCTGACAAGAGATGTCAGTGTTTCTTCTGATATTCCCTATGTGGCGGATCTGGAAAAAGAGATGCTGGAAAAAATCAATGATCTCGGTATAGGACCGGCCGGTTTAGGAGGACGTATCACTGCTCTGGCAGTAAATATTAATACGTATCCTACACATATTGCAGGACTTCCGGTAGCTGTAAATATCTGCTGTCATGTAAACCGACATGCTGTACGTATTCTTTAAGAAGAAGTATGTAATAAAAAATAATTATTCATGATTGATTTCGAGTCATTTTCTGATGAAAAAATGCTGTACTGACGGATTAACTGAATTATGTAAGTTTTCCTGTCAGATTTACAGGAGTACTGGTTACTGTTCAATGGCAAGCTAGTAAACAGTAACCAGTACTGAACAGTATAGAGAAAAAATACTCTTATGAATGTATATAACGTCCATAAAAAGTGATGTAATGGAGATAACGATGAGAAAATATTTGCATGTGCCATTTTCAAAAGAAGAAGCAGATACACTGACGGCAGGGGATTACGTATATCTTACAGGAACAGTGTATACTGCCAGGGATGCTGCACATAAAAGAATGCAGGATACTATTGATGAAGGTAAAAAACTTCCGTTTGATGTTGAGGGTAATATCATCTATTATATGGGACCGTCACCGGCAAGAGAAGGCCGTCCGATCGGTTCAGCGGGTCCTACGACAGCAAGTCGTATGGATAAGTATGCTCCCACACTTCTGGATATGGGACTTCGCGGAATGATTGGAAAAGGCAAACGTACACCGCAGGTATTGGATGCTGTTGTAAGAAATCACGCAGTTTATTTTGCGGCAGTAGGTGGAGCAGGGGCAATTCTGTCAAAATGTATCTGTTCATCAGAAGTGATAGCTTATGACGATCTGGGAACAGAAGCTATCCGCAAACTGGAGGTAAAAGATTTTCCTGTGATCGTTGTTGCTGATGCTAAAGGAAACAATCTTTATGCTACAGCGACTGGACAGTGGTGTCGTATATCCAGATAAAAGCATAAGGATATCTGTTAAAAACTTCTCAGGTAAGCATTATGTTACACTGCCCTAAAAAAATATAAAAATTAGTCTAAATTATAGCTTGACATATGGAAATCTATTTAGTATACTAGTCCATGCGTCACGAAAGTGATAATTGAATATGAAAAATGTATTCAGGCATTAGGAGAAGTACTCAAGTGGCTGAAGAGGTGCCCCTGCTAAGGGTATAGACCGTTTGCGCGGTGCGAGGGTTCAAATCCCTCCTTCTCCGTTCTCTTGTTTTGAAAAAAGTAAAAATAAGAGTTGACATCTAAAGAAAGATGTGATAATCTATACGAGCTGTCGAAAAAACGAGTTAATGACTTGAAAAAAATAAAAAAGTTGTTGACAAACAAAAACAGCTGTGATATAGTAAATAAGCTGTCGCGAGACAGTGGACAAATGAGAACCTTGATAACTGAACAGTGAAACACATATACAATCCTCGAAAAT
>CALZOU010000099.1 GCA_945827805.1 uncultured Lachnospiraceae bacterium | reverse complement strand
TTGATGGCAGAAAGATCACATTCCTGGATACCCCGGGACATGAGGCATTTACTGCTATGCGTATGCGTGGTGCCAATTCCACAGATATCGCTGTTTTGGTAGTAGCTGCAGACGACGGTGTTATGCCGCAGACACTGGAGGCCATCAGCCATGCAAAAGCTGCCGGTGTTGAGCTGATCGTTGCCATTAACAAGATGGATAAGCCGGCTGCTAATCCGGACAGAGTAAAACAGGAACTGTCTGAACAGGGACTGATTCCGGAGGATTGGGGCGGAAGCACCATTTGTGTGCCGGTATCTGCCCGTACTCATGAGGGTATCGACGATCTGCTGGAGATGATCCTTCTTACCGCAGACGTTATGGAACTGAAAGCCAATGCCAACAGACGTGCCCGTGGTCTCGTTATCGAGGCTAAGCTGGATAAGGGTAAAGGCCCGGTAGCCAGCATTCTGGTACAGAAAGGTACACTGCATGTGGGTGATTTCATTGCTGCCGGCGCATGCTCCGGTAAAGTTCGTGCCATGATGGATGACAGAGGCCGCCGTGTGAAATCCGCAGGTCCCTCCACACCGGTAGAAATCCTGGGTCTCAATGATGTACCCAATGCCGGTGAGGTTCTGGTAGCTACAGAGAACGATAAGGAAGCCAAGAATTTTGCGGCAACCTTTATTTCCGAGAATAAGAATAAACTTCTGGAAGAGACCAAGTCCAGAATGTCTCTGGACGATCTGTTCAATCAGATCCAGGAGGGCAATCTGAAAGAGCTGAACCTGATCGTCAAGGCTGACGTACAGGGTTCTGTAGAGGCAGTTAAGCAGAGTCTGACCAAGCTGTCCAACGAGGAAGTTGTGGTTAAGGTGATCCATGCCGGTGTAGGTATTGTCAACGAATCTGATATTACGCTGGCCAGCGCTTCAAATGCCATCATTATCGGCTTTAACGTTAAGGTGGATCCCACAGCCAAGTCCACAGCAGATCATGAGAAAGTTGACATTCGTCTGTACTCTATTATCTATCAGGCTATTGAAGATATTGAGGCAGCCATGAAGGGTATGCTGGATCCGGTATTTGAGGAGAAGGTTATCGGTCATGCTGAGATCCGTCAGATCTTCAAGGCATCCGGTGTGGGCAACATTGCCGGAAGCTATGTTATGGATGGTTATTTCCAGAGAGGCTGTAAGGTGCGTATTTCCCGTGAGGGCAAACAGCTCTTTGAGGGTGATCTTTCCTCTCTGAAGAGATTTAAAGATGATGTCAAAGAAGTCAAGGCCGGTTTTGAGTGCGGTCTGACCTTCGACGGATTCAGTGATATTCAGGAACTGGATATGGTAGAGGCCTATATCATGGTAGAAGTACCGAGATAGTAAGCCTGCAGGCTGAGTGCTTCCGTGTGGGGCACTCAATCTGTATATAAAAATAAAAAGTAACTGTAAAAATAATACGGTTACAGCTGATATATATTGAGGAAAGGATTCTATGAGAAAGAACAGTATCAAAAATACAAGAATCAATGGGGAAGTGCAGAGAGAACTGTCCGTGATCATCCGTCAGGAGATCAAAGATCCCCGTATCCATATGATGACCAGTGTGACACAGGTGGAAGTGGCGCCGGATCTCAAGACCTGTAAGGCTTTTATCAGTGTACTGGGAAATGCAGAAGAAAAGAAAAATACCCTCGCGGGACTTCGAAGCGCGGAAGGGTATATCCGCCGTTATCTGGCAAAAAATCTGAATCTTCGCAATACACCGGAGATCCATTTTATTCTGGACGATTCTATCGAATATGGTGTGCATATGTCCCATCTGATCGATGAAGTACAGAAAGATGCTGCGGATGGCCGGGATAATGAAGATATCGAAGAAGCAGAGGATGTCTGGAATGATGAGGATATTGAAGAAGAAGACGTCTGAGATGATAAGGACATCGAAGAAGCAGAGGAGTAGAGTATGACAGGAATTAATGAGCTGCTGGGAAGTGCATATTCTGTAGCAATTGCCGGCCATATCGGCCCGGATGGTGACTGTGTGGGTTCATGCATGGGCATGTATCTGTATCTGAAAAAGAACAGACCGGATCTTCAGGTGGATATTTATCTGGAATCCGTGCGGGATGTATTTGGCTATATTGCCTGTGTGGATGAAGTTAAATATGAAGCCGATTCTGAAAAAATCTATGACTGTTTCCTTATTCTGGATACAAGCAGTCCTGACCGGATCGGTGTTGCAGGAAAGTATCTGGATACGGCAAAAAATGTTGTCTGCATTGACCATCACATTACAAACGAGGGATTTGCTGAAAAAAACGTGATCGAAGCCAATGCAAGCTCTGCCAGTGAGGTAGTTTGCGGGCTGCTGGATCCTGAAAAAATTGATAAAGAAACAGCAATTGCTTTGTATACAGGTATCATTCATGACAGCGGTGTGCTGCAGTATTCCAATACCAGTCCCGATACATTAAGGACCGTGGCTATGCTGATTGATAAGGGCATACCTTTTTCAGAAATCATCGACCGGTCATTTTATGAAAGAACTTTTGCGCAAAACAGGGTCATGGGTAAGGTTCTGGAAAATGCCAGACTGCATCTGGATGGCCAGGTGATTGTTGGTGTAGTGTATCCTGAGGATCTGACGTATTATGGTGTGGATAAAAAGGATACTGACGGTATCGTCAGCCAGCTTCGACTGACGAAAGATGTAAAAGCGGCAGTTTTTCTGTATCCTCTGGAGGATGGCGCGTTTAAAGTCAGTCTCAGAGCCAACGGAAACACAGATGTGAGCAAGGTGGCTTCTGCGTTTGGCGGAGGCGGCCATATTAAAGCGGCGGGATGTACATTGTATGGCTCGGCTGGAGAAGTTACTGAGAAGCTTCTGGAAGAACTTGCAAAAGAGCTTGGCTGAAAGCGAAGATAACAGGCTGGAAAGAAGAAATTTCGTAAAGACTGTCGGAAAGATATTAAGCAATTAATGTGACAAAAATATTTGGAAACTGCCGGAAAAAAGCATATAAAGCAGTTTAAGTGAAAGAATATCAAAAAACTGCCGGGAATACATGTAAAACAGTTTGAATCACAGGAAGAATAACGTCTGGAAAACTGTTCGCAGAGTAACAAGACCGGCGGGAAAGATGAGTACAGAATGAACGGTATTTTAAATATTTATAAAGAAAAAGGGTTTACTTCCCACGACGTGGTGGCAAAACTCAGAGGAATTCTGCACCAGAAAAAGATTGGACATACGGGCACGTTAGATCCGGATGCGGTAGGTGTACTGCCGGTATGCCTGGGAAAAGCTACCCGCGTCTGCGATATGCTGACGGAGGAGACGAAGACGTATGAGACGGTGATGCTTCTTGGTGTGGATACAGATACGCAGGACACATCGGGCACGGTGCTTCGTACCGGCCCGGTGGATGTGACGGAGGAGCAGGTACGTGAGGCGGCTTCATCTTTTGTGGGACCGTATGAGCAGGTGCCGCCTATGTATTCGGCGCTGAAGGTCAATGGTAAAAAGCTGTATGAGCTGGCCAGAAAGGGTATTGAGGTAGAACGAAAAGCACGAAAGGTGCAGATTCTGGATCTGCAGGTGCTGGAAGTGGATCTGCCCCGGGTGCGTATGTCTGTAACCTGCTCCAGGGGAACTTATATCCGGACGCTTTGTTATGATATCGGTGAAAAACTGGGCTGTCCGGCCTGTATGGAAAGTCTGATCCGTACCCGTGTCGGTATTTTTTCTGTGGAAGACAGTCATACGCTGGCAGAAGTGGAAGCTTCAGTGGTGGAAAGCGGTCTTCCCGTGGGGCTTGTGACACTGGATCAGCTGTTCGCGGACAAGGCAGCGGTGGTGATGCAGCCGGAGAGTGATGCTCTGGTGCACAACGGCAATATTTTTCATGTATCCCGCATGATAAAAAAGAGCCGTAAGGACTGGCGTCATCTGCAGGAGGTGCGGGTGTATGACAGTCAGGAAAAGTTTGTGGGAATTTATTATTACAATGAGGGTTATTTTTATCTGAAAAAGATGTTTTATGACCCGGAAGCATGAGAATTTAGAAAATAGAGGATAGTCTATGCGATATACGACAGGAACCTGTGAGTTTTCATCAGATACTCCCTGTGTGATCACTTTGGGTAAGTTTGATGGCTTGCATAGAGGACATAAGAAGCTGCTGGAGCGTGTAGTGGATATTGCCGGGGAGAGAAAATTCACATCGGTGATGTTTACTTTTGAGGTATCTCCTTATATGCTGACCAGGGATGACAGGCACAGGGTGCTATTGACAAATGATGAGCGCTGCAGGATGCTGGAGCAGACGGATCTGGACTGGCTGATCGAGTGTCCTTTTGATGAGCAGATGATGCGTATGGAAGCTGAAGATTTTGTCCGAGAACTGCTGGTAAAGCGGTTGAAAGCGGCCTGTCTGGTGGTTGGGCCGGATTTCAGATTTGGGCATAACAGAGCCGGGGATGCGGATCTTCTGAAGCGTATGGGACAGGAGTATGGTTTTTCTGTGGAGGTGCTTCCTAAGGAGATGTATGGGGATCGGGAAATCTCCAGTACGCTGATCAGGGAGTGTATTCTTCGTGGGGAGATGGAGAAGGCGGCGGATATGCTGGGTTATTCTTATTTCTTTTATGGAAGGATCATTCACGGAAGGCAGATCGGTCGGACTCTGGGACTGCCGACAACGAATCTCAGGGCGGATGAGAATAAGGTTTTGCCGCCTTTTGGGGTGTATGCTACCAGAAGCAATATTGGCGATATGGAGTTTGGCGGTGTGACGAATATCGGGGTGAAGCCTACGGTGCAGGAGAAGTTTGTGGGTATTGAGACACATTTGTTTTCCTGTAATCTGAATCTGTATGGAGATATGCAGAAGGTGGAGCTTATGCATTTTCAGAGGCCGGAGAGGAAGTTTGCATCGCTGGAGGAACTGAAGAGGCAGATTCTGGCGGATGGAAAGGATGCGCGGAGTGTGCTGGAGAAGTTGAAGGCGCTGTAGATATTAGAGAGCATCATTCACTTTTTTGAGATTTCTATTTTATGGAGATTCAAAGGAGTGAGTGGTGCTTTTTTTATGTGAGGAGTATGGTTGAGGGATGATTTGTGAGAGGTGGGACGGGAAGACGTGCAGGAGACTGTCGCTTCGGTATATTGTTCTCCTCCGGGATCGGACGCTCGGGACGCAGGTTTCAGGTGTGCGGTCTCCCGACGAACAGGGTACCGGAGACATTCAGGGTGTTTGCTGATGCAAACCCGCTTCAGGTCTCCTCATCTGCCGCCTGGTAAGCGGCAGATGCCCCTGTTCTCTGGTCGGCCGCGCACCAGGAACCTGCAGCCCTCGCTTTACGATCCCGGAGGAGAACAATATACCGAAGTGACAGTCTCCTGCACGGATTCCTGATGGTGAGGTACGGTGGGATGGCTGTGGAGCGGTTGCGGCTGCGCGGATGCGGGGGAGGCGCAGAGGCGGCTGGCGCCTGTCTGCGCGAGGGTGGTGTGAGGAGAAAATGAATGCATCGGAAAGCAGGCAGAGGTCCGAAATCGATGCCAAGTCAGCGGAGAAAATGCGAGAAGAGCATCGGAAAACAGGTAAAGTTCCGAAATCGATGCCAAATCTGCTGAGGAAATGCGAGAAATGCATCGAAAAGCAAGCTGAGATCCGAAATCGATGTCAAGTCCATGGAGAAAAGGCGAGAAATGCATCGAAAAGCAAGCTGAGATCCGAAATCGATGTCAAGTCCATGGAGAAAAGGTCGAGAAATGCATCGGAAAGTAAGCGAAAATCCGAAATCGATGATTACATTGTCCGGAAAGTGTAGAATTGTTGATTGAATTTAGTTATACTATATATTAGTTCATTTGTACATGCATGCAAACTCTGCAAGATAATAATCATTGCTCATGTGGATGAAAGCTAATTGGTATCAGTGATTAAATTTGTATAATATGGAGGTCAGCGATGATTTACAAAGATTTTCAGAAGGAAAAATTGTCTATGCTTGGTTTTGGTACGATGCGTCTTCCGCTTCTTGAGGATGGAAATGTGGATGAGGCACAGGTCAGGGAGATGACGCGGTATGCGATTGAGCATGGGGTGAATTATTTTGATACGGCGTTTCCTTACCATAACGGGGACTCTGAGCGGGTGATCGGGCGTGTGCTTAAGGAGTATCCGCGGGATAGTTTTTATCTGGCGACGAAGTATCCGGGACATCAGATCCTTTCTAATGGATATCATCCGGAGGAGATTTTTGAGGAGCAGCTCAAGAAATGTGGTGTGGAGTATTTTGATTTTTATCTGCTGCACAATGTATACGAGAAATCTATGGAGACCTATCTGGATCCGAAATGGGGTATTATTGACTATTTTAAGGAGCAAAAGAGGCTTGGTCGTATCCGTCATCTTGGTTTCAGTTCTCATGCGAAGGTTGAAGGGCTGGAAAAATTCCTGGATATCTGTGGTGAGGATATGGAGTTTTGTCAGATCCAGCTGAATTACCTGGACTGGACGCTGCAGGATGCGAAGAAGAAATGTGAACTTCTTACAAAAAGAAATATACCGATCTGGGTCATGGAACCGGTGCACGGAGGTAAGCTGGCGAAGCTGGACGAGTCCAGTGAAGAGAAACTGAAAGCTCTCCGCCCGGAGGAATCTGTGGCTGCATGGGGATTTCGTTTTCTGCAGAATATTCCCGGTGTGACTATGGTCTTGAGTGGTATGTCCAATATGGAGCAGATGAAAGACAATATCCGTACATTTTCCGCAGAGAAACCGCTTTCTACGGAGGAAAAAGAGCTTTTGTTTGCCATCGCTGATGGGATGAAAAACACGATTCCCTGTACGGCCTGTCGCTATTGTTGTGAAGGATGTCCGAAGGGACTGGATATTCCTTCGCTGCTCAGTACATATAATGAGCTGCGGACTGTGCCCAGTATCAATGCGGCCATGTTTGTCGAAGGATTGGAAGAGGATAAGAAACCTTCAGCCTGCATTTCCTGCGGAAAATGTGCCCGGATCTGTCCGCAGAATATTGATATCCCGGCAGCGATGAAAGATCTTACCGAGCGGATCAGCAAAATGCCAAGATGGGCTGACGAATGTAAAAAGCGAGAAGCCCTGGCAAAGCAGAACAGATAGGAAAAACATAATATCAGAATATCCGCCTGTAATAATCAGATTGCAAAATATCAATCGTAAATCAAAAACGCAAAGGAATTCTATGTTACTTTACACACAGCTGCCATACACTTGCGGTATGGCAGCGTAAGAACGTGATTCTATATTATTGACACATTCTATTCCATTTTGGTTCTATTTTTCTATTGGTGTATTCTTTATAATGGATGATAAAGAGTGGAATAGTATTATTTTGGGGAGTCAGATGACATGAAAATTGAATTTGGAAGGGAACCGGATATTGAGATGTGGATGAATCTTGTAAATAAAGTGAAGAGCAGTTTCCCCGGATTGGAGACAAAAGAAGCACTGGACGAACACAGGCAGACTGTTCTGACATTCATGAGAGCGGCATCAGCCATCTGTGCAAAAACAGAAGAACAGATTGTTGGAGCATTGTTGTTTTCAAGAGAAGAAAATATGCTTTGCTTCCTGGCTGTAGATGAACAGTATCGCAGGCAGCATATTGCGGAAAGAATGGTTCTCCATATGCTTTCGTGTATGAATCCTGAAAAAGAGGTGATTGTCACCACGTATCGAGAGGAGGTACCGGAAGGAATCGCGGCCAGGGCGTTTTATAAAAGGCTGGGGTTTGTTGAGGGAGAACTCACAGAAGAGTTTGGGGCTCCGGTTCAGGAGTTCATATTAAAGCGATAAATGGAAATTCGCACAGGAGGATACATTACAATGAAAAACTTAGTCATTTACATACACGGCAAAGGGGGAAATGCAGAGGAAGCAAAACACTATCAGCCTCTTTTTGCCGGAAGTGATGTGGTCGGTTTTGATTACCAGGCGAAAAATCCCTGGGAAGCGAAATGCGAGTTTCCCAATTTCTATGACAGGCACAGTAATGGGTACGATGCTGTTATTCTGGTGGCAAACAGCATCGGAGCTTATTTTGCCATGAGTTCGCTTGCGGAGAAGAACATTTCTCAGGCTCTGCTTATTTCTCCTATTGTGAATATGGAGAAATTGATCACGGATATGATGATGTGGTCGAATATTACAGAAGATGAACTGCAGAGTAAAAAAGAGATTACTACGGAATTTGGAGAGACTTTGTCCTGGGAGTATCTGTGTTATGTGAGAGAACATCCAATCAAATGGCATATTCCCACCTGTATTTTATATGGAGAAAAGGACAACATGACTTCAAAGGAAACCATATCCGGTTTTGCAGATTCCATCGGGGCAACCCTTACGGTCATGGAGGACGGGGAGCACTGGTTCCACACTGAGGAGCAGATGAAAGTTCTTGATGATTGGATCATCAGTTCCGTTCGATAATCCAGGAATCATAATCAGGAGCACGTATCTACAAAACACTGTCTAAAGCCGTGCGAGAAAATCCGTGCCACTCCGGGTGGTGTTCTCTCTGCAAAATACGAGACGCTTGGGACGCAGGTTCTAGGTGTGCATCCTTCCTTCGGAATGGGGACCGGTCGCATTCAACGAGTTTGCCTGATGCAAACTCGTTTCAGGCTCCCTCAACCG
>CALZOU010000098.1 GCA_945827805.1 uncultured Lachnospiraceae bacterium | reverse complement strand
GTACCTCGCTGACTACGGTTGAGTTTGCAGTTCTGGAATTTCTGTTCGTAGATGTACCTCGCTGACTACGGTTGAGTTTGCAGTTCTGGAATTTCTGTTCGTAGATGTACCTCGCTGACTACGGTTGAGTTTGCAGTTCTGGAATTTCTGTTCGTAGATGTGTCTCAGTAACTACGGTTGGGGTTGTCGTTTGGGAATTTCTGTTCGTAAGTATAGCGTGTATTCTACCCATGCGTTTAATATTTGAGGACTTTTTATTCGTAAATGTACTTTATCATCTGTGAGTGAACGTCCAGAATATGATATATTATTTGTTATAAAAATGCCGACTGAAAAGTATATAGATGCACTTTGTTGACAAACTCCAGAAAAATATGTAGATGCGCTTTCTTGAATATAACTCTGGAAAAATATGTAGATGCGCTTTGTTGATTAAAACCCCGGAAATATAAGCATTTCCGGGGTTTTGCTGTGCTGTTTGAATTGATGTGTGATAATCGGAATTATCGCTTGGAGAACTGCGGTGCGCGACGGGCTGCTTTGAGACCGTATTTCTTACGCTCTTTCATTCTCGGGTCACGAGTCAGGAATCCGGCTTTCTTCAGAACCGGTCTGAAATCGTTGTCTACTGTCAGCAGGGCACGGGAGATACCATGACGAATGGCACCAGCCTGTCCTGTGTATCCGCCACCGCGTACGTTTACGATAACGTCAAATTTATCAGCATTATCTGTAGCAACAAGCGGCTGACGAACGATAACTTTCAGAGTCTCAAGACCCAGATACTCGTCAATGTCACGTTTGTTGATGGTGATCTTACCTGTTCCCGGTACCAGATATACTCTGGCAACGGATGTTTTTCTTCTTCCTGTTCCGTAATATTTATTAGTAGCCATGTCTTAAACCTCCTCTTAGAATGTCAGTACTTCCGGTTTCTGAGCTGCCTGCTCATGATCCGGTCCAGCGTATACATGCAGTTTCTTAATCATAGCTCTTCCAAGCGGTCCCTTCGGAAGCATGCCTTTAACAGCAAGCTCGATAACCTTCTCCGGCTTCTTGTTCATCATCTCAGCCAGAGTAGCTTCTTTCATACCACCAGCATAATCGGAGTGATGATAATAGATCTTCTGCTCCATTTTCTTACCGGTTACTGCAATCTTGTCAGCGTTTACAACGATTACGTAATCGCCTGTATCAACGTGAGGAGTATAAACCGGTTTGTTTTTTCCTCTTAAAACTTTAGCTACCTCAGATGCCAGACGACCAAGTGTCTGTCCTTCAGCATCAACTACATACCATTTTCTCTCAATCTTATCCGGATTAGCCATGTATGTTTTCATGGATGTTACCTCCTGTTTAATCTGTAAATGTTGATAATCTATCGTCGGTGTGAAGCCGACAGCCGATCCATGCGATAAGCTCACGCTCTCAATACATTTCTCAGCGGAAAATATCTGCCACCGGGGCTTTGGCGCAGACATTTACTCACTACGTCACAGTGAATTATTTTACTATACTGAGCCGGGTGTGTCAACATTTTTTTAGGTGTTTCTCCTATTTTTTGCTGTATTTCCAGTTTCTTTCATTGTTTCCGGATTCCTTTTTCCACACTCTTTCACTGCTTCATCTCTCTTTTTGCAGACTCTTTTACTGTTTCCGACTCTTCTTCATCCGGGTATCGGATGTTCAAAAGTGTCAGGCCTTTTGCCCGCGCTGTGGGTCCGGCTTTGGTACGGTCTTTCGCTTCCAGAATCGCAGGTATTTCCTCTGCCGGGATAGCTCCTTTTCCTACTTCCAGCAATGTACCCACGATGATGCGAACCATATTATAGAGGAAACCATTGCCCGTGATCTGGAAACGGATCATATCCTCTTCTTTCCAGAGTTTTGTCTTATAGATCGTGCGTACCGTATCTGTCACCTGCGGATTTTCTGTAGCGAAGCTTTTGAAATCGTGAGTGCCTTCCAGGCAGGCTGCCGCTCGCTGCATGGCCTCCATGTCCAGATTACCGTAAATATGCACGCTGTTAAATCTTCTCGTGGGATCCGGAAACGTGCGGTTCAGGATGCGGTACTCATACGTTTTGATCGTACGGCAAAAACGCGGATGAAAATCCGGTGCCACTTCCTCGGACTTCTGTATGCGAATATCCTCCGGAAGGCGCGTGTTCAGAGCAAAAGCGTATTTATCTGCAGGCATTCGGGCCTCGGTATCAAATACCGCAATATTCCCGAGAGCATGCACACCAGCATCCGTCCGGCTGGCTCCCATAGTGTGTACCGGTGTCTGTAATAGGTCACTGAGACACCGGTCCAGCACCTCCTGAACCGTCAATGCATTGGGCTGTATCTGCCATCCCGCATAATTGGTGCCATCGTAGGCTACTGTCAGACGCACTCTTTTCATCACTATACCTCACTCGACCATTGACCCCCAATGGCCAATCTAAAATACGATACGCAGCACAATGCATACTGCCAGATATCCCCACATAACGCCATAAGCCACCCAGTCGTTTCCTCTGTAGGACAACGGCTTCATCTGCGTACGTCCCGCACCGCCATGATAGCAGCGGGCCTCCATGGCCATGGCCAGATCGTTGGCCCGGCGGAATGCGGAAATAAACAGCGGCACCAGAAGGGGCACCATATTTTTGATCCGGACAATGATATTTCCCGTTTCAAAATCCGCGCCTCTGGCCATCTGCGCTTTCATGATCTTATCTGTCTCTTCCATCAAAATAGGAATAAATCTGAGTGCAATAGACATCATCATGGCGATCTCATGCACCGGCAGCATAAAGCTTAAAGGCTTCATCAAACGCTCCAGCGCATTGGTCAGCTGGTTCGGTGTCGTTGTCAGTGTCATCAGAGAAGTACCAACGATCAGGAAACTCAGACGGATCGCCATACGCACAGCCATCTCCAGACCTTTTTCCGTAATGGTGATCTTCCAGAACGTCACCAGCACTTCCTCTCCCGGGGTAAAGATCAGATTAAACACCACCGTAATACCCAGAAGAAAAGCGATGGACTTCATTCCTTTCAGGATAAAAGAAAGGGGGACTTTGGATACTTTAATACAGGCTGCCAGAAACAGAAATGCCGCCAGATATCCAATCCAGTCGTTTGTGACAAACAGACTTACAATATAAATAACAGTTGTAATGATTTTTACTCTCGGGTCCAGTTTATGTATGGCGGAATCCGCCGGATAATACTGACCTATGGTTATATCTTTTAACATACTTTTTTCCTATGGTCAGCGACCCAGAGCCTTCAATATGCTTTCCTTTGCTTCGGAAACCGTTGTGGCCTCAGTGTTCACTGCCAGTCCGTGTTCGGCCAGGGCATGCATGATATAGGTGATCTGCGGTGCCGCCAGCCCTATTTTTTCCAGTTCCAGATAATGGGAAAAGACTTCCCGGGGTGTCCCGTCAAAAGGCATATGGCCATGGTTCATGACAATGATCCGCTCCACATACTTTGCCATATCCTCCATACTGTGAGACACAATGGCGATACTGATGCCCCGGGTCTCATGAAGTTCTTTCACTTTATCGAGAATATCGTCTCGGCCTTTTGGATCCAGCCCCGCAGTGGGTTCATCCAGCACCAGCATTTTCGGATTCATGGCCAGCACTCCGGCAATGGCCACCCGGCGTTTCTGACCGCCGGACAGATCAAAAGGAGACATATGATAATATTTTTCTTTTAAACCTACCTGGTGAAGAGCCTCCAGAGCTCTTTCCTTGCATTCTTCCTCGCTGCAGCCAAGATTTTTCGGTCCAAAACACACATCGGTCAGCACATCTGTCTCAAACAGCTGGTGCTCCGGATATTGAAATACCAGCCCCACCTGACTTCTCAAGTGTCTGCGGTCATATTTTTCACCCCAGATATCCTCTCCGTCAAACAGTACCTGTCCGGAGGTAGGCCGGATCAAACCGTTAAAATGCTGGATCAATGTGGATTTGCCGCTGCCTGTATGACCGATGATACCGATAAACTGTCCATCCGGTATCTGCAGACTGATATTGTCCAGAGCCACCATTTCATAGGCTGTTCCTGTAGAATACTTATAGGTTACATTTCTTAATTCAATCGACATAAGGCATCCACCAACTCCCCGGTGGTCAACACACCGTCCGGCACATCCACACCGGATTCTTTTAATTCATGGGCAAGCAGCGTCACCTGGGGCACATCAAGTCGATATGCCTTAAGCGTCTCTACCTGAGAAAAAATTTCCCTGGGTGTACCTTTCATGACCACCTTACCGTGATCCATAACGTACACATAGTCCGCATCGGTCACTTCTTCCATATAATGGGTGATCAGGATAACGGTCACCTTTTCCTCGCGGTTCAGCTCGTGTACCACCTTCAGCACTTCTTTGCGTCCGTTGGGATCCAGCATGGCGGTAGGCTCATCCAGAATAATACACTTCGGCTGCATGGCTACCACACCGGCAATGGCCACTCTCTGCTTCTGTCCGCCGGACAGCTTATTGGGAGAATGCTTGCGGTAGGCCGTCATGCCTACACCCTCCAGACTTTTAGCCACCCGTTTCCAAATCTCCGGTGTCTCCACACCGAGATTTTCGGGGCCAAATCCCACATCCTCTTCCACTACGCTGGCAACAATCTGGTTGTCCGGATTCTGAAACACCATGCCGGCTTCCTGTCGGATATCCCAGATATGACTGTCATCTCTGGTGTCCATATTGTCCAGCCACACGGTACCCTCGCTGGGCACCAGGAGCGCATTGAGATGCTTGGCTAAAGTAGATTTTCCGGATCCGTTATGGCCCAAAACAGCAATAAACTGTCCCGGTTCCACTTCTAGATCCACTCCATCTATGGCACGAAAAGTCTCTTCTTTCTCATTCTCGTCATAGCGTATATAATCATAGATCAGCTTCGCTGTCTTAACGATTCCCATCTTCTTCCACCTCCGCCGGTGCTTCTTCTGTCAGAAACTCATCAATGACCGCCCAGATCTCGTCTCTTCCCTGCTTTGTCTGAGACGAAAACGGGATCATTAGCGTATCCGGCAGCACCTCCAGGGTAGTGCGGATCAGCTTTAACTGCTTTTGCACCTGGCTTCTTTTGATCTTATCCAGCTTTGTGGCAATAATGATCGGTTTAAAACCACTGTCCACGATCCACTGATACATCATTTTATCATTGGCACCGGGAGCATGGCGGATATCCACCAGCAGAAAGACTGCTTTCAGATCCTGGCTGGTATGCAGATACTTCTCGATCATACGGCCCCATCTGGCGCTTTCTTCTTTGGATACCCGGGCAAAACCGTAACCCGGAAGATCCACCAGGTACATCACATCATTGACATTATAAAAATTGATGGTCTGGGTCTTACCCGGCTCAGAACTGGTTCTGGCCAGTGCTTTTCTGTTCATCAGCCCGTTGATCAGCGATGACTTCCCCACATTGGATTTTCCGGCAAAAGCCACCTCCAGACGACCGGTCTGCGGCAGAGTGCTTGTCACACCGCAGACGATATCCAGAGATACATTTTTTATTTTCATGGATTACTCCTTCACAAATGCCTGCTCGATCACTTCTGCCATCTCCGTCACAAAACGGATTTCCATGCCTTCCGTGATCTCTTTATCCAGTTCTTCCACATCCGGACGGTTCTTTACCGGTACCAGTACCAGCTTCATGCCGGCCTTTTTTGCAGCCAGAAGCTTCTCCTTCAGACCTCCGATGGGAAGCACACGACCCCTTAACGTTACTTCGCCGGTCATGGCTACATCTGCCCGCACCGGAATCTTTGCCATAGCAGACAGCATGGCTGTCGTCATGGTGATACCTGCGCTGGGACCGTCTTTCGGCACGGCTCCCTCCGGAATATGGATATGTACATCCTGATTTTTGAAAAATTCTGCATCCAGACCATATTGTTCTCCGATGGAACGGATATAGCTGATGCCGATCCGGGCAGATTCCTTCATCACATCGCCCAGATTACCGGTCAGGATCAGTTCACCCTTGCCGGGCATGAGATTCACCTCGATCTGCAGCGTATCACCGCCCACGCTGGTCCAGGCCAGGCCACGGACGATACCGATCTCCGGTTTTTCATTGGCTTCTGTAAATGTATATCTTGCTTTTCCGAGATAGGTTTCCAGATCCGTCTTCTGCACATTCAGATGTGCCTTTTTATCCCCTATGACAGCCCGGGCAGCTTTCCGGCAGATCTGTCCGATCTTTCTTTCCAGGTCACGGACACCGGCTTCCTTGGTATAGCCGGAGATCATAGCCTCCAGGGCTTCTTTTTCTATGGTCAGCTGATTATCTTTCAGGCCGTTTTTCTTTTTCTGCTTCGGAAGAAGAAACTCTTCTGCGATATGCAGCTTTTCGTTTTCCGTATAGCTGGATACCTCGATGACCTCCATACGATCCAGAAGCGGCCGCGGGATATTGGAAGCATCATTAGCGGTAGCAATAAACAATACCTCCGAAAGATCCAGAGGCAACTCCACATAATGATCGGAAAAATGAGAATTCTGCTCAGAATCCAGCACCTCCAGCATGGCTGCTGCCGGATCTCCTTTGTAATTGCTGCCCATCTTATCGATCTCATCAAGAAGCATCAGCGGATTTCTGACACCGCATTTCTGCAGTGCAGCCACGATGCGGCCCGGCATGGAGCCTACATACGTTCTTCTGTGTCCTCGGATCTCAGCCTCATCGCTGACACCGCCAAGGCAGATACGCACATACTTTTTGTTCAGTGCTTCAGCCACAGAACGGGCAATGGAAGTCTTTCCTGTTCCCGGCGGTCCCACCAGACAGATAATGGGACTCTCTCCCTTCTTTGTCAGGCGCCGCACGGATAAAAATTCCAGAATACGCTCTTTTACTTTCTCCAGACCGTAATGATCTCTTTCGAGAATCCGCTCGGCTCTCCGGATGCTGACCGTATCCTTAGACAACACCTCCCACGGCAAAGACAACAGCGTCTCAATATAGCCGCGAACCACCGGTCCTTCAGAAGGATTGTTTCCCAGTAGTTTCAGCCGGCCAATCTCCTTTTTGATCTTATCCTTGACCTCCACTGAAGCATTCAATTCTCTCAGCTGCTGTTCAAATTTATCTATATCACTGTCGGTGGTATCCTCACCCAGCTCCCGGCGGATCACCTTTAACTGTTCCCGCAGAATATATTCTTTCTGATTCTGATCAATATGAGCCTTGATTTTTTCGCTCAAAGCTGTCTTGATCTGCATCACATGCACTTCATTTACTAAAATCTCTCCGAGGAGCTCGTATTTGTCCGATAACTTTACTGCGTCCAGAAGTTTCTGACGCCGCTCATAGGATATCGGAAGATTGACCATGATCTGATCCATGGCTTCCTCAAGCTCTGTAATCCCCAGAATCTGTTCTGCCATATCCCGGCTGAATTTCTGGTTTTCCTCACAATAAGAGGCAAAAAGCTCCATTAATGACTGACGCATGGCCTCTTTTGCATTGGCCGAAATATACAGATCGTTTTCATCCTCTGCTTTCTGCACCTCTGCCTCCAGAAAAGGATCTTCTTTAAAAAACTGTAAAAGCTGTGCACGGTATTCACCCTCGATCATGACGCGCACCAGACCTTTGGGCATTTTCACGATCTGCCTTACGTGAACCACCGTTCCCATAGTATATAAGTCAGAAAGGCCCGGCTGTTCCACAGCAGGGTCCTTCTGTGTGATCAAAAATAACTTCTGCTCCCTGACCATAGCCTCCGTAACAGCCTCCACAGACCGTTTACGGCTGACATCAAAATGGGCCGTCATTTTCGGCAGGATCGTTGTCCCCCGAAGAGCTACGGCAGGCAGCACCTGTATCAGTTCATTCATCTTCTTCTCCGTCTGTTCGCATGCAACAGCTTACATTAATTCGCTGCCGGCAGCGGTTTCTGACTTCTCTTGCCGACATTTCTTCTGGTATATACCGGTTCGCCACGGGTAATCAGCGGTGCCTCCAGCCCCAGAATAGAAGCTGCCGTAATTTCACATTTCTGAATCGTTTCGTCTGAAGGAGATTCAAACATCAGATCCATCATGGTTTTCTCCATAATTGAGCGAAGTCCTCTGGCTCCGGTCTTTCTTTCCAGAGCTTTTTTGGCCATTTCCATCAGCGCACTGTCATCAAATTCAAGATCCACGCCATCCAGCTCCATCAGTTTCTGATACTGACGCACCAGAGAATTCTTAGGTTCTTTCAGAATCCGTACAAGTGCCTCCTCGTCCAGGGAATCCAGTGTAACTACCACAGGAACACGTCCAATAAACTCCGGGATCAGGCCGAATTTGATAAAATCTTCCGGCATGACCTGACGAAGTATAGCACCGATATTGCGCTTTTCATGGGCACTTCCCAGATCTCCGCCAAAACCGATGGCCTTGGTATCCTGTCTCGTCTCAATGATCTTGTCCAGTCCCTCGAAGGCACCACCACAGATAAACAGAATATTGGAGGTATCAATCTGGATCAGTTCCTGATGTGGATGTTTTCTTCCTCCCTGGGGCGGCACACTGGCTACGGTACCTTCCACGATCTTTAATAATGCCTGCTGTACGCCTTCACCGGAAACATCTCTGGTGATGGATACGTTCTCGGATTTTCTGGAAATCTTGTCGATCTCATCGATATAAATAATACCATGCTGCGCACGGTCAATGTCGTAATCTGCGGCCTG
>CALZOU010000097.1 GCA_945827805.1 uncultured Lachnospiraceae bacterium | reverse complement strand
TACACAAGGAGTATCGTCGGCAGCGTCAGATGTGTATAAGAGACAGCTACAGGCTCGGAGCGAGCGCAGTAGGAGCATGAGGGTTATGTATATACCAGGAGACAGTCTTTTTGCAGCTGACACGTCCCCACTCAAATCATTAAATCTCTGCAGCACAAAACAAGAATCTCCGCACACATCAGAAGTTTTCTCACGCGAATTTCCAGCTGCATATCACACAACATAAGATGCCGCCTCAGCCACTGTAGCCACAGGAATCAGCCTGATCCCTGTAATCTGGCTGACTGACGACATACATACACTTGGCAGGATCACCTGGTGGAATCCCAGTTTTCTGGCTTCCAGCACACGCTGTTCTGCCATACTGACGGCCCGTACTTCGCCGCTTAGGCCTACTTCGCCAAATACCAGTACATCGTCTGCGATAGGTTTATCCCGGAAGCTGGAGATAATGGCCAGTATAATACCAAGATCAATGGCCGGTTCTGTCATGCGGATGCCGCCCGCAATATTTACGTAAGCATCACAGCTGGACAAATTCATTCCCAGACGTTTTTCCAGCACTGCCATCAGCAGATTTACCCGGTTAAAATCCGTCCCCGCTGCAGTTCTTCTGGGAATACCGAAATTGCTGTGGCATACCAGTGCCTGGATTTCCAGAAGGATCGGACGCGTGCCTTCCATAGAACAGGCCACAACGGATCCGGACGCCCCCTGAGGTTTACCATTTAACATGTATTCGGAGGGATTCTCCACTTCCACCAGACCATCCGCGCGCATCTCAAAAACGCCTATCTCGTTGGTAGAGCCGAAACGGTTTTTCACCCCGCGAAGGATCCTGTATGAAGCATGTCGGTCTCCTTCGAAATACAGCACCGTATCCACCATATGTTCAAGCACACGCGGGCCGGCCACGTTGCCTTCTTTTGTCACGTGCCCCACGATAAAAATCGTGATATCCAGTCCTTTTGCGATCTGCAATAAAACAGAAGTTGCTTCGCGAACCTGGGATACACTGCCCGGTGCCGAGGTCACTTCCCCGCTGAACATGGTCTGAATTGAGTCGATCACCACCATCTCCGGTTTGCAGCGTTCAATGGTTGTACGGATATCCTCCAGATTAGTCTCACACAGCAGCAGAAGATCATCCGTAAACTCCCCGATCCTTCCTGCACGCATACGGATCTGCTGCAGGGACTCCTCGCCGGAAATATACAGTACTTTATGATGTGCAGCCGACAGATTGCGGCACACCTGCAGAAGGATCGTAGATTTGCCTATACCCGGATCACCGCCTACCAGAAGAAGCGAACCGCGCACGATTCCTCCTCCCAGCACACGGTCCAGTTCTTTCATTCCTGTGGATACCCGAGACTGTTCTGTCAAAGATACCTCTTTGAGCGCCACCGGCTTTAATTCCCGCCCGGAATTCTGTGTTCTGACGCCTTTCACGATCTGTGCAGGTTCTTCCACAAAGGTATTCCAGGCCTTACATCCCGGACACTGTCCCTGCCATTTCGAAGATTCATATCCACACTCCTGGCAGAAAAACATGGTTTTATTTGCTTTTGCCATACTTATGCTTTACCTTCATTCTTTTTTCTGACCAGAAATGCGATCTGATCATCTTTCAGTGTCACAGTCACATGATCCCCTTTGCAGGCATTCCCTGACAGAAGTTCCTCAGCCAGCTTATCCTCGATCTGTGTCTGAATCTCCCTTTTCAATGGACGGGCACCATATTTACTGTCAAATCCCTTTTCCGCCAGTTTGTCCAGTACTGCAGGACGGAAAGAAACCTCCAGTTCCAACTGATTCTTACAACGATTTTCCAGCTCTTTAAGAAGAAGCCCCACGATCTGGCGAATTTCTTCTTTCGTCAGCGGCTTGAATACCAGAATCTGATCAATACGGTTGATAAACTCAGGACGGTAATTTCGCTTCACTTCTTCCATGACACGGTCTTTCATGCGCTGATAATCCGCAGCCGCATCTTCTCCTGCGCCGAAGCCAAGACGTTTCGGTTCCTGGATCGCCTGTGCTCCGGTATTGGAAGTCATGATAATGATCGTCTGTTTAAAATCAACCTTTCTTCCCTGTGAGTCAGTGATATGACCATCGTCCAGTACATGCAGCAAAATATTGAAGACATCCGGATGGGCCTTTTCTATCTCATCAAACAGAATCACGCTGTAGGGATTTCGACGGACTTTTTCGCTGAGCTGACCGCCTTCTTCATGACCTACATATCCCGGCGGCGAACCGATCAGCTTAGAAACACTGTGTTTCTCCATATATTCTGACATATCCACACGGATCATGGCTTTTTCCGAGCCAAACACAGCTTCCGCCAGTGCTTTGGAAAGCTCCGTCTTTCCTACACCTGTGGGTCCGAGGAACATAAAGGATCCAATGGGGCGGCGGGGATCTTTCAATCCTGTACGTCCGCGGCGGATAGCACGAGCTACTGCTTCCACAGCTTCTTCCTGTCCGATCACCCGTTTGTGAAGAATAGACTCCATACGGAGAAGACGTTTGGATTCCTGTTCGGTGATCTGTTTCAGCGGAATTTTCGTCCAGTCGGATACTACTTCCGCCACATACTCCGCATCCACACTGATCTTCTTACCGCTGCTGGCCTTTGCATAGCGCTTCTGCAGCCGGCGTATTCTCTCCTGCAGTTCCTTTTCCTCGACCTGAATGGCCTTTGCCTGTTCAAAATCATTACGTACAATAGCTTCTTCCTTTTCCACGGAAAGCTGATACAACGTATTTTCCGCATCTTTAAGCCCTTTGGGAATCTTTACTCCATTCAGACGAACTTTAGCTGCTGCCTCATCGATCAGATCGATGGCTTTATCCGGAAGAAATCTGTCATTTAAATAACGCACCGACATGTGTACAGCGGCATCCAGCGCATCGTCTGTAATCTTCACCTGATGATGCTTTTCATAATATGGACGCAAACCTCTAAGAATCTCCAGAGTTTCTTCTTCTGTAGGTTCATCTACTGTCACCGGCTGGAAACGGCGTTCCAGAGCGGTATCTTTCTCAATATATTTACGATATTCCGCAATCGTAGTAGCACCAATGATCTGTATCTCACCTCGAGACAGAGACGGTTTCAGGATATTGGAAGCGTCCATGGCTCCCTCTGCTCCTCCGGCACCGATGATTGTATGCAGTTCATCAATAAAAAGAAGAACGCCCGGATGATCCATGACCTCGGCAATGACCTTTTTGATCCGTTCTTCAAACTCTCCGCGGTATTTGCTTCCCGCTACCATACCGGACAGATCCAGCACCAGTACCCTTTTGCCCGCAATCGTTTCCGGCACTGTACCCTCCACGATCCTCTGGGCCAGTCCCTCCACAATGGCTGTTTTGCCCACACCGGGTTCACCGATCAGGCAGGGATTATTTTTGGTCCTTCGGCTCAGGATCTGAATAATACGGCCGATCTCGGTCTCACGACCGATCACCGGATCCAGTTTACCGGCAGCGGCCATACGGGTCAAATCGCGGCTGTATTTGTCCAGCATGGGTGTATTTCCCACGCTGTCTTCTCCACTGTTTTTCATGGCCTGCAGTTCTTCTTTTGCCTCGGAAATATCCATTCCCATAGCGGTAAGAGTATCAATATACAGCTTCTGCATATTTACCCCCATCGTAAACAAAAGACGGGCTGCCACACAGTCTGTTTCTTTGATCAGAGCAAGAAGAAGATGATCCGTACCCACCAGTTCCTGGTGGAAACTCTCAGCTTCCTCCACTGCATTTTCCAGAACATACTCTGCCCTCGGCGTATATTCAAGAGCTTTCTTCCCGCTTTTTTCTTCGTTTTCACCATGAACCAGCTTATCCAGCAGTTCTTTTAACTTTTCGGGAGTTGCCTTTGCCTCCTTCAGGACTTTTCCGGCTGTTCCCGTAGGCTCCTCCATCAGTCCCAGCAGAATATGCTCTGTGCCCAGGGCCACATGTCCATAGGACAATGCCGCCTTTTTTGCCAGATCCAGAGCATGTTTTGCTGACTCTGTATATTTTTCCTGCATATTGCTCTCCTTACTTATATTCCTCATAAATTTCATCGACCATCTCGTGCACTTCTTCTTTGGAAATATTCTTGCAGAAGGCCTTGGCCAGCACATACTTCAAATCAGAACGCAATTCTTCTTTTGCATAAAGCTTATCTGCGTCTATACGCACCACAGCGCCTCTGCGGCGGTCAATGGTCAGAATACCTTCCTGTTTCAATACAGTATACGCTTTGTTGACCGTATGCATGTTGATGCCGATCCGATCAGCAAGCTGCCGCACGGAAGGAAGGACTTCTCCCTCATGCAGGCCATCGGTAGCAATGGCCCAGATGATCTGATTGCGAAGCTGCATGTAAATGGCTTCTTCACTGTTAAAATCGATTTCTATAAATTCCAGATACATATGTTCACCGACTTTCTTTTGTTGTTACTGCTTACTGACAATGTCAGTAAAGTGTAACATTCGCAGGCTTATTTGATGTTTTATTTCACAAAAGAAGCCTGCGAACACCTGAATCACGTTCTTACGCTGTCATACGGCAAGTGTATGGCAGTTGTGCGAACAGTAACCTTTTGTTTCACATCTGTTATACACAAGATAACACAAGGAGCACAGAATGTAAAGTCAGAATATGAAAGGGCGGACAGTAGCAGGCAGATAACCTGCAGTGATATGCCTTGTCGCTTAGAGCATTAATAACAAAAACCGCCATTTACACAGCTCCGACCTATATCGGCAGGTTCGTGTAAATAACGGTTTTTGTTAATCATCATGCAAAAATATTTATCATCATACCCGAAACAACGGCAATGCCGTACAGCAGCAGCAGTATTTTCACGCAGTCTTTTTTATCATCACTCATCCGAAACAGCACAGCCATACCAAGTCCGGCACCGGAACATAAGCCGGCCACCAGCGATCCGAAGGAGATCTGCTGCTGGATAAACAGCTGTGTCAGTGCCACAGAAGGCGCACAGTTGGGGATCAGGCCAAACAGAGCCGCCACAAAAGGCTGAAAGACGCTTCCGTTCAAAAACAGGGCATTCAGTACTGTCTCACTGCAATATTCCAGAAGCACTCCAAGGATCAGATTCAGGATCAGAATGAAGATAAACATTTTGATGGTATGGGTCAGTGCCGGTTTTACGATCCCATGACTGTTTTCACAATGGCAGTGACCACAGACCTTTTCAAACTTCGGCTCTCTCTTTTTGTTTCTCCAGAAATAGTCTGTCAGCCATCCGGCCAGCACCGCGATCAATACTTTCAGCGGAAGGATCTTTACCATCACAGACCACATTTCCGGCCGTGCCATCAGAATCGGTATGGCCTCATCACTGGTGGCCAGAAATACCGCCAGAAGAGTGCCTGTGGAAATCAACCCTGTGGCATACAGGTTTGAAGCAGTCACAGAAAACCCGCACTGCGGTACCACGCCCAGAACAGCTCCGGCACAGACACTGGTCTTTTTATGCTTGAGAAGCTTTTCCAGAGACGCTTTTTTCATATAGTGCTCGATATATTCGATCAGCAGATAGGCCACAAACAGAAACGGCAGAGCCTTCAGCGCATCCAGCACGGCTTCCATTATCACTTCGATCATCTTTATGCAAATCCCTTCGTCACAAAACCCGTTAACAGTCAGTTTATGTTTATATCATATTCTGTCCGATTTTGCAACTCATGTATTCACAATAAAAATCACACATAAGTTATATCAGTACAATCTCCAGGATTTCCAGTCCATCTGCCTGTTCAAAACGGAGGGTCACTTCATATTCCCCTGCATCTTCTGTCAGCTCTCCCATTTTTTCAGCAACAGCACTCTCCGGATTCGGATCAGCGATAATCTTTCCGGACTCATGTCCGTTCATAGTTACAGTGATTGTTCCGCTCCCTCTGTAGAACAATCGAATCCCCGTCCAGGGGCTGTCACTTTTTACATACCGGAATACAGCCTCGTCTCCATCGGAAATATTTGTTAATACTTCAGGATATTTTTCTTTTGACCGCTCATCTGTATTTACATCAATACAGCAGGAGCCTCGGAGGCCGCAGGCCTGATAGCCCATTATGGATTCTCCCGGCGCAAACGGCTCTCCAATACCCTGGGAGGTCATTTTCACCTCATCGATCGTGCCATCGGGATTGACCGTGATCGGTTCGATACAAAGCCTTCTGTGCTGCTGCACACCACGGCTGCAGCGGTGATAAAATACGTACCACTGTCCGTTTACACACTCGATAGATCCATGATTGTTCCAGCTTGCCGGGTCGCACCCGTCATTATCAATAATGATCCCTTTGTAAGTAAACGGACCTAACGGGGATTTCGACACAGAATATCCCAGACATGTGGGCTTGCCTCTTTCCATATCCGCATACACATAATAATACGTATCGCCGATCTTTCTCATAGAAGAACCTTCATGGAAAAAATGCTGTTCTTCTGTAACCAGATCATCTACAATATCTTTTTCATCAAAAGAAACCATATCCTCATTCAGTTTTACACCGCGGGAAAACAACTGTCCCCAGTAAAAATACGTCTGACCGTCATCATCGGTAAAAACTGCAGGATCAATACCGCCACAGGGAAGCTGAACCGGATCCGTAAATCTTCCCTCAGGCTTATCCGATACGGCCACACCTTCACTGTCATCCGGCATGCAGAAATACAGATAATATTTTCCGTTTTTTTCAATGCAGTCCGGTGCAAACAAAAGAGGAGCTTTGGGTTTAGCATCGTTTTCTTCAAACGCTGCTTTAATGTCCACACCATTTTCCAGATCACGCTGTATCATTTTCTGGATAAACGGTGTGGGATGGCTCCAGTCGATTCCGGGATACTTCGGCGCATTGGGATCATTAAACCAGGGAACGTCGTTTCCATCCAGTGACTGTTCATGGATCGTCCAGTTCTCCATATCCGGAGTGGACACCACAAAGTATTTTTCACTGCAATATACGTCATCTCTGTCGTCAAAGCTTCCGTAAACATACAGTTTTCCGTCCGGCATCACATGCCCCTCGCTGTCCGGGATATGATATTCTACGGGCAATATTGGATTTCTCTTATTTTTATATTGAATCATATTCTATTTTCCTTTCACTCACGACGATCGGCAAAATTCATGCACAAACCATACGTCACCAAAATTGTATCAGATCAGGCTCCTATTCTTCACAGCAGATTACACAATCGCCTTTCAGATTTGATGTATCGATAGTCGAAATAATATTACCGGGAACTTTCGTCCGTACAACAATCTTCTCCCCCTGTCTTTCTACATGTACCCTGATCAATCCACGGATACTTTCATAGCTGCAGGTAAATTCGTTCATCGATTCCGGCAGGTACGGACGGATCACAATTTCAGAAAATCCCGGTTTAACCGGCTGGATCCCTGCAATGCCATTGTAGTACCACTCAATAATATGGCCCATCATATCATGGCAATGGCTTCGAGGATTTTTCTCCCAGTACTCGCCAAGGGTGGTTTCCCCATCCAGAACAAAAGCATAGTAACTGGGATGTTCTTCTCTAAGAATAAACCGGCAGATCATATCGTTCATCCCATATTTGCGGGCTGTCTGGATCACATAAGGGAGTCCCACTTCGCCGCAGATAAATGCCCCATCACATTCCAGCGTAAACCTTAATGCCTCAATAACATCTGCCACCTTGTCTTCCGGAACCATTCCCCAGAATAACGGCAGTGCCTGCGCTGCCTGTGTAAGAAAAATCTCATCCGGATGATCAAAGCAGCGGTAACACCAGAATCCTTTTTCCGGATGCCGTATCAGCAGTCTGTCATTATAATTTTTTCGTACGCTTTCCGCATAGGATTCCAGAGTTTCTTTATCCTCGGTCCGCCCAAGGATTTCTGCAAAATAAGCCAGGACTTTTGCATCCGCGTATAAAAATGCGGTCTCAATATTCTCTCTTGCCAGTTCATTTCTCGGATTTCCCCAGTCCCCCAGACCATGGGAAATAAATCCTTCTTTCGTAACCTTTGTTTTCAGATAGTTCAGATACTTCATTCCTGCATCATAATTGTCCTGCAGAATGCTGACATCACCGTAAAACTGATAATGCCAGTACGCTCCCAGAATGATGGTGCTTCCCCAGGGAATAATATCATAAAAACTGCCCATTCCCGGTACCGGAAGAACGTTCGGAATATAGCAGGGACATTGAGAAGGCATCAATCCATCCCCGGGATAGAATTTTTCCCCGGCCATATCAAAGAAATGATCATCTTTCGTATGCTGTGCATACCGCATATCCTGTAAAAATTTCTCCCAGAGTCGCTTTCCGTCCTTCATATAAAAAATCGAACCTGCCATCAGATGATTCGGCTCCTGCCATGCAAAGCGCTCTATTGTGGGGCAATCCGTATGAACTCCGACCATATTTGCCTCAACAGCCCGTTCCACCAGGCTGTAGATCTGTTCATATCGTTTATCATCACAGCTGAAATGGCCGTCTGTTTTCCAGGCGCTGGAAATGGCATCTGCAAAAATCCCGTTGATTTTTATCTCATGATCATCTGCTGTTGATGATACTTTTTCCACCGCAATATATCTTCCCGCAAAATAGGTAAATTTCATCCTGAAATGTTCCCATTCATAATCCTTCCCAATGATGCAGGTAATACAGGAACTGTCTCTTATACACATCTGACGCTGCCGACGATACTCCTTGTGT
>CALZOU010000096.1 GCA_945827805.1 uncultured Lachnospiraceae bacterium | reverse complement strand
CCTCCATGGTTCCGAATTCTTCCATAATAGCCTGATAATCACTGATATCGTATCCGTTATCGTCATTTGGAAACTGGTATACCGGTGACAGCCAGATCACATCAATGCCAAGCTCTTTCAGATAATCCAGCTTTGACGTAATTCCCTTCAGATCCCCGATGCCGTCTCCGTTGCTGTCCATAAAGCTTCTCGGATAGATCTGATAAATTACCGATTCTTTCCACCATGTTTTTTTCATGATCATTCCATCCTTTCTGCCGTTATCCGGCAATAGCGGCAAATCCAGTTGACTTGCCGCTATCCAGTATACTTTTTCTGTATGTTATTTTATCGCAGAACATCAAGCCATTTCAACATTTTTATGCCGCAATGCTTCATGCCAGTGTACCGTAAAAAGCCGAATCATATGTCATACCCGTCAGCGCTTCCAGCATTTCATGCCGTAATGATCTCTGCCAGCGCGCCGTACAGATCCGGATCAAGATCCATTGCAGCCAGCTCTGCCACAAGAATAGCGGCATCTTTTTGCTTCTGAATAAGTGAATAGATCCGATCTTTAAGTACAAAGGATATCTCTGCCTGATTCAGGAAATCAAAGCAGCGCTCCTCTACCCGATTTTTCGCATAGGTGAAGCTTGCGGGAATCGTCACCGTGATTTTTTGCGCCACTGATGTCATAGGCAGTTTTACAACTACAGCCTGTTTAGCTTCATCATAAGTGATCGACTCGATCTCTTTTGCGGTGTCATTCGCTAAAACTTCGGTATGTTTCACCGCTTCACGGTCAAATCCGGTCAGTTCCAGGGTGTATGAACGTTTCGCGGGAATCAGTTCCAGACTGCCCTGGGCCGGACAAATCGTAAATGTGCATGTTTTTTCTTCAGTATATATCATTTCGGTAGTAACGCACGCACCATGTTCATAGGCACAGGTCTCATTATCATCCTCATACATGACAAACCGTCCGTCTGCTCCTGCATAAACACAGATTTTCAGATGCTCGGGATTCTTCACAACGTCCGTGCCCTTAATATCCTCGGTAAACGGTACGATACCACCGGCTTTTGCAAACACCGGAATGCTTTCCAGACTTCGGTACACATCCAACGTCCTTCCGCCACGGTACACCATGCCCGTAAACATATCATACCACAGACCGTCCGGGAACCATACCTTAACCTTTGCCACATTCAGATCTTTTACTCTTGGCTGCGTGATCGGTGCCACCATCATCTCCGAGCCAAAGAAATACTGATTTTTCATCAGATATGCCTGTGCCTCTTCCGGATAATCGTAGTACATCGGCAGCACTAACGGCAGATCCTCCTGATAGCTTCTGTGATTCATGGTATACAGATAGGGCATCATGGCATGGCGCAGTCTGAGCGCATCGCCCATAGCCATTTCTGCTTCTTTTTTGAAGCGCCAGGGTTCTTTTCCGTTAAACTCGCTGCTGGAGCTGTGAAGTCTCATAATGGGAGAGAATGCACCAAGCTGGGTCCAGCGGGCCACCATCTCATCATTTTTATAGCCCATCATATGACCGCCGATATCGTGGCTCCACCAGCCATAGCCGATATTGGATGCGGTTTCTGTAAAATAAGGCTGAAAATCCAGAGACTCCCAGGTGGTCACCGTATCACCGGAAAATCCGATGGGATAACGATGGCTGCCCGGTCCTGCGTAGCGTGAGAAGGTCATGGGCCGCTGGCCTTTTCTTTTACTGTCGAGGAAATGAAAATGATTAAAGATCCACAGCGGATCCAGACCTTCTACCTTACAGTTGGTGCCCTGCTGCCAGTCGATCCACCAGAAGTCCACGCCTTCTTCTTCAAGGGGGTGATGAAGATATTTGAAGTACGCTTCCATAAACTTCGGATCAGCCGGATCACAGCGCACGGGATCCTCTGCCTCATAATCCACGCCCATGGCTTTTGCCATCTCCACATACATTTCCTCATGAGCCCGCACACCATCAGCAGGATGCACATTCAATGTCGTGCGCATGCCTCTGTCATGGAGACGCTGCAAAAAGCGCTTCGGATCCGGGAAAAATTCCTTATTCCAGGTGTAACCGGTCCAGCCACTGCCATATTTCTCGTCAATATCCACCATATGCCAGTCCATATCAATGACAGCTACAGTAAAAGGAATATTTTCTTTATCGAACCGGTCCATCAAAGCCATATAGCTTTCTTCTGTATACTTATAATAACGGCTCCACCAGTTGCCCAGAGCAAATCTCGGAAGCATTGGTGTTTTTCCCATCAGGTAATACAGATCCTTTAATGCTGCCTTGTAATCATGTCCGTAGCCAAAGAAATACAGATCCTGTATGCCTTTTTTTCTGGGTTCGATCCATCCGTCATCCAGAAGCACCTGCGACCGGCTGTCATCGATCACAGAGAAGCCAAACCAGGATACCACACCCTTTTCCAGAGGAATAGCGCCATTAGCTTCATCCAGTGTTCTTGCCGTTCCTCCCAGATCTTTAACAGGCTCTCCGTAATGCCAGATGCTGTGGTAGGCGCTTATATTCCCCTTGATCTGAATACTCAGTCCCTGGGGTGAAAATTCTTTTTCATTATAGATCAGGTGCAGCCGTGATGTGTGAAGTTCAATGCCATCCTCGCCGGAGATAACTTTGAAGGGGGAAGGGGGGAAGTCACGGTTCAACACGGCCTGCGTAGCCCGATCCTCGAAAACTCCGTCCGGACTGTACTCCAGCCTCACCAGACGTTCTGTCAGTACAGTGATCCTGTAGTTATCCTTGGAAACCACATTTTCAGCCAGAGCCAGCGGACGTTTGTCAATTTTATAGATATCTTGCATAATACTGTCTCCCGGGGGGATCCCCGGCATCAGCCTTTAACAGCCGATGCCGCGATACCCGCAATAAACTGTTTCTGGAAAAACAGATAGATCAGAAGAACCGGAACAATGGATATGGCAGTTGCCGCAAACAATGCACCGTAATCTGTCGAATACTGACCGTTAAACATTTTCAGTCCCACAGCCAGCAGCTGTTTTTCCTGGGAATTGATGACCAAATACGGCCAGAGGAAATCCTCCCATGTCCACAGGAACTGAAAGATGGCAATACTGGAAATACCGTTTTTCGCCATCGGCAGAATAATTCTGTGGAAGATAAAGAACTCATTGGCTCCGTCGATTCTCGCAGCCTCAATGATTTCATCCGGAATAGAGGCAATGTGCTGTTTCATCATGAAAATACCGAATCCGCTGAACATTGCCGGGATGATCAGGGCCTTGTAGCTGTCCATCCAGCCAAAGCTCTGGATCATGGAATATTTCGGAATGATGGTTACACACCATGGAATCATCATGGTAGAAAGTACAAAACCAAACAGGAAGTTTCTGCCTTTGAATTTGTATTTGCTCAACACGAAGCCGCAGATCGTACTCGTATAGACCACCAGCAGAGTTACCACCACAGTAACCAGAAGGCTGTTCAGGAAAAATCTTACGAAATTGAAATGAGCATTCATGTTGACATAGTTGTCCAGGATAAATTCCTGGGGCAGCAGATGCTGCTCAAGAGCCATGATCTCGCTGTTCTTTTTAAAGGAAGAGAACAACATCCACACAAAGGGATATACCGTAACCGCTCCAACCACCAGAAGAATGAGATTCAGAATGATACTGCTAGCTTTTCTTTTCATCATACCCTCCTATTCTTCCGTTCCGGATACCCGGAAGGATAACCATGTGAATACAGCGGTGATCACGAACAGTACAAAGGATAATGCTGACGCATAACCAAAGTTGTATTTTACAAAAGCTTCATCATAGATAATGTAGGAAGCCAGATAGGTAGCCGTACCCGGACCACCCTCGGTCATGATCAGGATCTGTACATATGCCTGAATGTAGGAAATGATCGAAGTGATCACTACAAACAGGGTCATGGGTTTCAGCAGCGGCAATGTGATGTAGCGGAATGTCTGCCATGCACTGGCACCGTCCACTTTTGCCGCCTCCAGCGCATCCGCCGGAAGGGAATACAGACCCGCCATATACATAACGACAGCGTAACCGAAATCCTTCCAGATCGTCATGATCATGACAGCCAGAAGAGCTGTCTTGGGATCCATCAGCCAGTTGACATCCAGTCCAAAAATCTGGTTGATGGTACCGATCTGAGGATTGTACATAAATTTCCATACAAAGGCTACAGCCACCATGGGTGTAACGACCGGCATGTAATATACCGCTCTGAAGAAGCTTTTATGTTTTACCAGTGTAGAATAGATGGCGTATGCAATAGCCAGTCCGAGTCCTACACGGAAAAAGATAACAACTACGGAGAAAATCAATGTATTTAACATGGATTTTCCGAAAAGACCGCTTGTAAATACCTCGATATAATTAGCCAGTCCCAGGAAGTTATAGGTTCCGCTTAAGGGGTTCCACTCGTGAAAGCTGCCCGCAAAAGCGATTCCGATGGGTACTACAAGAAATATGGTAAAATAGATGACCATTACTGTGACAACGATATTTCTCAGAATGATCTCGCTTTTACTCTGCAGGGGATGTGTCTTTTTAAACATACCTGCATACCTCCCTCTCTATATTGCCCAAAACAAAGCCTTATTATTTGTCAAAAGCGTACAGGTTCTCAACAGAAACAAAGCTGCTGTTTTTCATATCTTTGATGATATTCTCCTGTGCCTCATTGAGAGCGGTATCAATATCCACACCGTTAAAGAAAATGTCCTGTCCGGCCTTCTTCAGAGAAGTCTCTACTGTGGACGGCATCGGACCCGGCCAGATATAGTGATCGATATGCTCGGAAAGTACCTTCAGGGACGGATTCTCCAGGATCTTCTCGTTGTTTGCCAGAGATTTCTTGGCCGGGAATGTACTCATAGCCAGATTGAAGTTAATCTGTGCCTCATCGTTTGCCAGGAAGTATTTGATAAAGTCCTGAGCTACAGCCTGCTGATCTGCCGGAGCATTTTTGTTTACACCGAAAGTGGATTCGCCGTTGTAACGGTTGTAAGCATAGGGATTGCCGTCGAAGGTCGGGATCTCAAATACACCAAAGTCGATATCGCTCCATGTAGTCTTCAGCGTATTGTAGTAGTGGCCCCACTGGATAACCATAGCGGACTGTCCCTGACCAAAGCTGTCAGCGCCTTTCTCACCGAAGTCTTTGGAACCAACACCGTCAACCTCATACATGTCTACCAGCATCTGCATTACTTTCTTCATGGCATCAGAGTTTACATTCGGTGTTCTGCCGTCTTCCTGAAACAGCTTTTCGCCCAGCTGATAGTTCAGACCCAGCAGATAGTTCTGATGGAAGTCATCGTTGAAGTTCAGACCGGCCTGGATCAGCTTGTCGCCGTCTCTCTTTGTCAGCTTCTTGGCAACTTCGCGCATCTCATCCCATGTCTTCGGGATATCTGCCTCTGTCAGACCTGCCTCTTCCCACATCTTCTTATTGTAGTAAACAGATCCTGTCATCATACCGTAGTCGATGTAGTATACTTTTCCGTCAATCACGTGAGCATCAACACCGGTAAAGTCAGCCTGCAGATCTTCCAGCGGAATATCCAGCGGAGCCATATAGTTGATCAGGTTCTCATGATAACTGTTATGTACGTTGAAGATTGCCGGTCCCTTGTCTCCGTCCAGAGCCAGCGGCAGTTTGGTCCAGTAATCTTCCCACGGGTTATTTACCAGTTTAATGCTTACGTTCGGATGGATAGCTGTATATCCGTCGATTACCTGCTGGAAGAGGTCGTCGCTGCCCCACTCCCATAATTCTACAGAAATGTCTTTTCCATCGTTGATCTCTACAGAAGGATCATACTTGATCGTATCGCCGAAAGGCTCTGTCGGTGCTTCAACTTTTGCTTCTGCGTTTCCGCCAGTGGATTTGCCTGCGCCTGAGCCGCATCCTGCCAGAGATGTCATGGCCATTGCTGCTGCCATCATGGCTACAAAGATTCTCTTCTTCATCATTTTTACCTCTTTCTTTTTCTTTCAATATTTATCAGTTGCCTGTTTTTCCGTTCCTTTTAGGTTTAGCGCTAAATCTATTATTAAATTATCATTTTTTATTTCTTCTGTCAATTCACATTTACTTCTTCATCATATTGTCCATAAATCCATCTAGTTTTTATACATTGTAACGATTCTTGTGCCCACAAAAACGGTCTTCTCTTGCTTTTTCGTAGTTTATATAGTATAATAATCGCAACATTTTAAAGGTTTATTTTTATATTTTAAACTTTGTGTATTAAATTATATTAAGGTTTATAAACCTTTCCAATATGTTATAAACCATAGTGAAATATAGAAAAGAGGAACAAAATGACATTAAAAGATATAGCGGACAAAGCCGGTGTCAGCATGATGACGGTGTCAAACGTCATCAACGGCAAACATAGTCGGGTCTCCGCGAAAACCATCGAAAAAGTAAATGCCATCATCAAGGAGTGTGGTTATGTGCCCAATCTCAGTGCCAGAAACCTGACAAACCGCACTTCTTCTATTGTAGGAATCGTAATTCCCCTGGATGAAGATTCTCTTGATGAGAATTATCTGGAAAACCCCTACGTCAGTGCCATGGTCGGTACAATTGAAAAGGAGCTCCGTCTCAACGGCTACTACACCATGCTCAGATCTGTATCCAGAGGGCAGGAGATCACTTCTCTCTTTAAGAACTGGAACGTCGACGGCATTATCTTCCTGTATCCAGATGACACAGGATACATTAATCAGTTTGTAGAATCCCTGCAGCAGGGTAATGCAGATTCTCCCTGCCCTGTGGCTATTTTTGACAGCCACATGTCTGTCCCCGGGCTGATCAATGTGTGTTCCGATGACGAAAAAGGGCTGTATCTGTCCACCAAATATATGATCAACCGCGGTCACAGCCAGATTGCCTTTGTGGCAGACTACAGAGGCAGCCATCTGCTCACCCAGCGTTTCAAAGGTTACTGCAGGGCCCTGGAAGAGTCCGGCATTCCCTTCCGGGAGGAGTTCGTGTTTTTAAATCCTCCTTCCTACGAAGGAGGCATTGCCGCCGGCAAAGCCATTGCTTCCTGCCGGCTCAAACCCACAGCCGCAGTAACCACCGCGGATATCTGTGCCATCGGCATCATGGAAGGTGCACGCCTTGGCGGTCTGCGTGTTCCTGTGGATCTCTCAGTGATGGGCTATGATGATCTGACACTCTGCCAGTACACCTCTCCGAAATTGAGTTCTGTTTCCCAGAACATCTCCCAGAAGGCTTTGCAGGCAACGCAGATGCTGCTCAAAAAGATCCGGGAAAAGGATATGGAGATTCCCAATCGGGTAACCATGGATGTGGAGATTGTGGAGCGGCAGTCGGTAGTTTCGTTATTCTAATATGATGCCCGCCGTCCCCGCTGGCATAAGCAAAAGACAAGGCCGCTGCCAAATACCTGGCAGCGGCCTCGTTTTATACTATCTTAACCTTCAAAATATCTTGTCAGGAACTGCTTCGTTCTCTCCTGCGTCGGATGCTCGAACACTTCCTGCGGAGTACCATACTCAGCAACCACGCCGTCATCCATAAACAGCACTTTGTCCGAAACATCACGGGCAAACTGCATCTCATGAGTAACGATCACCATGGTCGCATGCTGATCTGCCAGTCCGCGGATAACCTTTAGTACCTCGCCGGTAAGCTCAGGATCCAGAGCGGATGTCGGTTCATCGAAGCAGAGGATGTCCGGCTGCATCATCAGCGCCCGGGCAATGGCCACACGCTGCTGCTGTCCGCCGGAAAGCTGGTGAGGATAATTTCCCATCTTGGCGCTCAGGCCCACACTGTCCAGAAGGGCTTCGCCCTGCTTGCGGATGTCGGCAAGGATCTTTGTTTTATTTGCTTTAAACTCTGGTTTCTTCTGTTCGATCAGTTTCTTTGCCAGCGTTACGTTCTCCAGAGCTGTGTACTGAGGGAACAGATTAAAGTTCTGGAAAACCATGCCAAAATGCAGGCGGTTCTCACGAACCTGCGCCTCAGACATCCGTCCCGCTGTCTCAGAATCAAACACCGGTTTATCGTTTACCAGGATCTTGCCGCTGGTGGGTGTCTCCAGAAAATTCAGGCAGCGAAGAAGGGTCGTTTTACCGCTTCCCGACGTACCGATCATGGACAGAGCTTCTCCTTGTTCCAGAGTAAAGCTGATATCCTTGAGAACCTGTGTGTCCCCGAATGTTTTGCAGATATGCTGCACCTCTAAAATCGGCATTTCGCCACCTCCTTATCTAAAGTAATTCAGCTTGTCTTCCAGCTTGCCCAGAAGAACAGTAAGCAGTCCGTTAAAGATCAGATAATACACTGCCGTAAAGAACAGCGGCCAGATCTGTCCGGAGATACCGTTGGAACCTTTCATGAAAGCCTGTCCGGCCCAGATGATCTCCTGCAGCGCAATGATTCGGGCCAGAGATGTATCCTTGACCAGAGTAATGATCTCATTGGACATGGGCGGCACGATACGCTTAATCATCTGCAGTAAGGTAACCTTGAAAAAAATCTGGGATTTTGTCATGCCGAGCACCAGACCGGCTTCCTGCTGACCCACCGGTACACCCTGGATACCGCCGCGGTAGATCTCGGAAAAATAGCAGGAATAGTTAAAAATAAATGCCACGGACGCTGCCGCAAATCTTCCGGCCTCTCCACCGCCCCAGATCGGATTATGAAGCACAAGCCCCGGGAAATAGTAAATGATCAGCAGCTGGATCATCAGCGGTGTACCGCGAACGATCCACACTGTCTCTTATACACATCTCCGAGCCCACGAGACCGTACTAGATCTCG
>CALZOU010000095.1 GCA_945827805.1 uncultured Lachnospiraceae bacterium | reverse complement strand
AGATCTAGTACGGTCTCGTGGGCTCGGAGATGTGTATAAGAGACAGATACGAAACGGATGGATCGTCATATCCTTGATCACCGTATCTGTATCCGGCTCGATCTCATGAAAGATTCCCTCCGGCAGTTTGCCGATGGGCTGTGTTCTCTCGATCTCAGCGATCGTACCTCTGGTGGCATAAATGGGAATCTTATATTTTCTTGCCAGCACACCCAGGCCCCGGATATGGTCACTGTGCTCATGGGTCACAAAAATGCCATCCAGCTCCTCCATACTGCGATCCAGCGATTCCACCCCCTGGATCGTGCGTTTTCCGCTGATTCCTGCATCCACCAGAAAAGATGCCTGCTCCGTGCCGACAAAAATACAGTTCCCGCTGCTTCCGCTGGCAATACTGCACATTTTCATAGTTTCTGCACCCTCTCTCTGATCTGTTGTTCTGTTTTTTCCGGACTTCCACTGTTATCTATAGTAAAAGAAGTCCGACTGCGAAATTCTTCTTCTGTCATCTGCTGTCCAGTGATTTCCTGTATTTTCTGCGCCGAATAGCCTCTGTTTTCTATCAGGCGTTTTCGCCGGACAGCCGCGTCCGCATAAATATACCATACTTCATCACAAAAATCATCATAATGATCTTCAAAAAAGAGGGCTGCTTCCACAAAAAAACAAGATTTGCCATTTCTTTCGGCTTCTTTTATCTTCTGAAGGATATAGTTTCGAATGGCAGGATGCATAAGCGCATTCTGAAAAGCCAGTTCTCTGTCATCCGAAAAGACAATAGCCGCCACCGCCGGACGGTCGATCGTCCCATCCGGCTTCAGGATACGGTCTCCAAAATGCTCTCTCATCTGCACATAGCAGGGCATGCCCGGCTCCATGAGCAGATGTCCTACGCTGTCCGCTTTCAGGATTTCTGCCCCGTATTCCCGGGCCAAGAAATCCATCACCATACTCTTTCCGCAGCCTACCCCTCCGGTTATCCCGATTACTTTCATCAGTTGTTGTCCATTCTTCTGTTACTATTCTAAAATCATTTATTTTGCCTCGTACCAGTTCTTTCCGGTATGCAGATCAATGACCAGCTCTACCGCCAAATCGGCCGCGTGCATCATTTCTTCTGTCAGAATCTGGCGCACTCTGTCCTCTTCTTCCACCGCCGTCTCGATCAACAGCTCATCATGCACCTGCAGGATCAGACGGGAACGCATATTTTCCCGGCGAAGTCTTCTGTCCACGCCCAGCATGGCAAATTTGATGATATCTGCAGCTGTGCCCTGAATCGGGGAATTCATAGCCACCCGCTCACCGAAGGAACGCTGCATGAAATTGGAGGATTTCAGCTCCGGCACCGGGCGTCTGCGACCAAAGAGTGTTGTCACATAGCCCTTTTCCTTTGCCTCTGCCACCGCGCCGTCAAGAAATGCCTTGATACCCGGATACGTCTCAAAATACCGGTTGATATAGCCTTCTGCCTCTTTTCTCGTAATACTTAAGCCCTGGCTGAGGCCAAAGGAACTGATACCATATACAATACCAAAATTTACAGCCTTGGCATTTCGTCTCTGCAGATCCGTCACTTCATCGAAAGGCACATGGAACACCTGAGAAGCAGTGATCCGGTGAATATCGCTCTGCTCACGGTAAGCATTGATCAGCGCCTTATCCCCGGAAAAATGTGCCAGCACACGCAGCTCGATCTGGGAATAATCCGCATCCATGAAAACGAAACCATCCTGGGGCACAAACACCTTCCGAAGCAGTCGTCCCAGTTCCGTCCGAATCGGGATATTCTGAAGATTTGGTTCTGTACTGCTGATCCGGCCTGTAGCGGTAATCGTCTGATTAAATGTACTGTGGATACGGCCATCCCCGGCAATACAGGTCAGAAGTCCGTCTGCATAGGTGGATTTCAGCTTCGTCAGCTGGCGGTATTCCAGAATGTCTGAAACAATGGGAGCCTCCGGTGCCAGCTTTTCCAGCACATCCGCAGCAGTGGAATAGCCGGTTTTTGTCTTCTTGCCGCCGGGCAGCTGCATCTTCTCAAAAAGGATCGTACCCAGCTGTTTCGGGGAATTGATATTGAATTTCTCACCCGCCTTATCATAGATTGTCTGCTCCAGTTCGTCGATCCTGGTCTTTAACATTTCGCCGTAATCCACCAGTTCCTGTCGTTCCACCAGAATACCGGCCTGCTCCATATGATGCAGCGTGTACAAAAGCGGCAGTTCCAGATCGCGATACAATGCTTCCATCCCCTGCTCTTTAAGCACTGCAAGCATCGGTTCGAAAGCCATTCGGGCCGTATATGCCTGACAGCAGGTCTGTACCGCAAAAGCGTGTGATAATTTCTCGTGATCCATCTTTTTTCTGTCGGCAAACAGATCCTCTTTCCCCGGCAGGGTAACCGACAGATATTCTGCTGCTATAGCATCATAAAGATATTCCGCTTTCAGCGGATTCAGAAGATACCCCATCAGGGAAATGTCCTGGATCTGAGTCCGCTCTTCAAACTCTGCCGTTTCAAACAGTAGTTTCACATCCATGGCGCAAAAGCACGGACTGCTCGCTGCCAGCATCTTTACCGCATCCGCAATCCAGCCACCGCTGATCAATTCCTCCTGCGGGATCCAGTACGTGTGTTCACCATCCATACAGAGTGCCAGACCTTCCATGTCCTTTTCCCCGCAGACAGAAATACCGACAGCCTCACCGGCAATTGCCTGTTCCAGCAGCTTCTGTGCTTCGACAATATCTGAAACCGTCTCAAAAGTATCCGTAACTTCTACCCGACGATTATCCTCTGAGAAACGACTCAGCAGATTTCTGAATTCCAGCCGTTTGCACCATTCATAAGCCTCCGGCGTGTAGAAATCCTCCACCCTGGCATCCTCCAGTGTAAATTCCACAGGACTGTCCGTATTGATCGTAGCCAGAGTCTTTGACAACTGTGCCAGCTCATAATGTTCCTCAAACGCCTTCTGTGCCTTGGCCGGTTTAATCTCCGCCCGGTGTTCATAAGCATTCTCAATAGTTCCATAAGCTACAATAAGCTTTGTGGCCGTCTTTTCTCCTACACCGGGAAGGCCCGGGATGTTGTCAGAGCTGTCTCCCATCAGGGCCTTCAGTTCAATGATCTGTTTTGGTTCCACCTGATAGGATTCGATCACATCCTGAGTATGATAATCTTCGATCACCGTTTTGCCGCCCCTGGTCTTTGGAATGCGAATCTTCACTTTCTCTGTAGCCAGCTGCAGCAGATCACGATCACCGGATACGACCGTCACCTCCATACCCTGCTTCTCACTGCGCGCCGCCAGTGTACCCAGAATATCATCTGCCTCATAGCCTTCCTGCGTTACCGTTGGAATCTGCATGGCTTTCAGCACCTCTTTGATCACCGGTACCTGTTCCCTCAGTTCTTCCGGCATCGCATGACGTGTACCCTTATATGCCTCATACATCTTATGTCGAAACGTCGGTGCATGCAGATCAAAAGCCACCGCCAGATACTGGGGCTGCTCCTCATCCAGAATCCGAAACATGATATTTAAAAATCCGTACACCGCATTTGTATGCAGTCCCTCCGAATTGGTCAGGTTGGGCACACCGTAAAACGCCCGGTTCAATATGCTGTGTCCGTCAATCAAAACTATTTTATCTGCCATGGTCTCCTCCGCATCTGTTTTCTCACATCCATCAGAAAATACGCAAAAAATGTGCCAGAAAGTCTTCCAGCTCTCCGCCGATTTCCGGTGCCTGAACAAATATCAGCATTAGGATCAGGACTGCCACCAGGATCATCAGCAAAATATGAAGCGCCACATAATATCGTTTTTCCCGCCGCACACGATTTCTGGCCTCCTGCAGATTATGCTGTAGACGATGGGGAATATTATACCCTTCACCATCATTCTGATCCAGATAATGCAGAGCTATTGCTACCGTATAATAGGTCTCCAGCTCCTCGTAGCAGGAAGGGCAGCTGTCTATATGCTCCAGAAACTCCGCAAGTTCTTTTGTGGTCAAATTGTGGTTAACAAAACGATCCATATTTTTAATGGCATCTTCACATTTCATACGCGATCTCCGTTATTTCTTACCGGTACTTCCAAAACCGCCGCGATCTTCATGCTCTAATCGGGAAACCTCCTCAAACATAAGCTCCGGCTGATGTTTTTCGATTCTGAACTGACAGATTCTGTCATTTTTCGCAATTTTTGTATCTCTGAGCGCATAGACCGGCATATACCACCAGTCGTTGGGACCGCAGTAGCTTTCGTCCACGATACCACAGTGATTGGTCTGAATAATGCCGTAATTCTTATAGGTAGAGCTTCTGGGTACGATATGCGCCTCATAGCCCTTTGGCAGCTGCATGGCCACACCAAGGTGGATCAGTTTAAATTCACCTGCTTTTAACTCTACATCCTGTGCCGCACGCAGATCGATCCAGTCGGATTTACCGTCAATGTAGCAAAGTTTCTCTATTGTTTCATCCAGATATTGGATTTTGATTTTTTCCATAGTCTCCTCCGTATGCATTTGGAACAAGTATAGCATATGGTTTTTGAAAAGGAAAGGGATGTGTTGAAGGAAAAACAGTGGGGACGTTGCAACGTCCCCACTGCACGATATCTATATTATATTCTTACACACCACCGATACTGATACGGTGCCATCCAGATTTCCTGAGGATTCACAAATTCCTCCGTAAACAGATCCCTGTAGGTGCCTGTAAGTGTCGGCAATGTTGCTTTCTGACCGCTTCCGGAGAAATTTGCCAGACAGATCATCTCGCGATCCTGTGTTGTTCTTCTGATGGCGAACACCGGACGGGAACAGGTATCCCAGGTCGTGACATACGCATTTCTGTCGAAACAGGGATGATTGCGGCGAAGCTCTTCCATGCGGGCAAGTCCGCTCCATACAGACTCCTGTACAGTGTCCTTTGTTTTTCTGAGAGCTGCATTGTCCCAGTTAAAGGGACTTCTGTGCAGATAGCGGCTGTCCGGAGCTGTGGCAGGATCATTTTTATAATTGTAATCGTTGACCTGACCGATCTCATCGCCGGAAGAAAGCATGGTGAAGCCCTCCAGGCTCATACATGCGGCATGCATCAGAAGATCACGCTGCACGCCAACGGCCACCTGGTATCTGTCGCCCTCAAATCCACCCTTCTCGATACCGCACAGACTGGCTGTGGTACCGCAGGATCTGGCATCACGGCTGATGGGGTCAAAGTTGTAAAGTTCACCTCTGGCATAGCTTCCCGGATACGCACCTTCAAAGAAACGATACAGATATTCCTTGTGCAGCTGCGGATCGATCTGCAGTCTTCTCTCCTCGTCCTCATCCAGTCCCCAGCCGATATCATCGTGACAGCGAAGATAATTGACAAAATAGCAGTTCTTCGGCAGGCTGTGGATCACATCCATCTGATGCTTCAAAAGACGGGCATCCTCTGCAGCCAGAGTGCTCCAGAGATTGACCATACTGGACACACCGTAAAGCATATGGCATTCCGGCTCGCTCTCCGTTCCGAAATACGCCGGAAGTTCACGGGGAGCCATAACCACCTCACCTTTTAAGATTACACAGGGACAGACGATCTCCAGGATCATGCGAAGCATGCGCACAATAGTATGCACCTGTGGCAGATTACGGCAGTTTGTACCAATCTCTTTCCAGATATAGGGCACAGCATCGATACGGAAGATCTCCACACCCATGTTGGCAAGAAACAGAATATTGCCCACCATTTCCCGGAACACCCGCGGATTATGGTAATTGAGATCCCACTGGTACGGATAGAAGGTGGTCAGCACATGTTTTTTCATCTGCTCATTCCAGGTAAAGTTGCCCGGAGCCGTAGTCGGGAATACCTGGGGCATAGTCCTCTCAAATTGTGCGGGAATGTCGTACGTATCGTAGCACTGGTACATATCAATATACTCCTGCTCTCCCGCCTTGGCCCGCATAGCCCATTCGTGGGTATCTGCTGTATGGTTCATTACAACATCCAGACACAGACTGATGCCTCTTTTGCGAAGCTCTGCTGTCAGCAGCTCCAGATCTTCGTTGGTACCGATCTCAGGATCAACGCAGGTGAAATCTTCCACTGCATAGCCGCCGTCGTTGTTCGGATGGGGCATTTTCAAGAGGGGCATCAGATGAAGATAGGTGATCTTCTGTTCGGAAAGGTAATCCAGATGACCGATCAATCCTTTCAATCCGCCTGCAAACAACTTGGGGTACATCGTCATACCCAGCATCTTTCCGTCACGGTACCACTGGGGATCAGCCAGTCTCTGGGCATCCAGTTTCTTTAATACATCAGAACGTTTCTCATAATACTGTTTCATAGTGTCCAGAAGCAGTGTATACTCTTTCTCATTTCCGTACAGACACATATACTTCTCACGCAGTTCCTTTTCGTGAAGCTGTACGGCAGTTCCCCAATCACCTTTTTTCATTACGCTTTTCCTCCGCAGTCTTTTCTTTGTTTAAAGATTAAATAGTTCTGGTTTCACGATATGCTGTAGTTGTATAACCGGTTAAGTAACCGGTTACTTTGAGATATATTCATCTTATCATCACGTTTTTCTGCCGTCAATCCATTATTTTATCTTTGTGTATTTTGTCCGGTAAATACCTCTTTTCTTTGTTATTCTTATACAAAACCGGTTACTTAACCGATTACTCTTGTTGGTTTTGTGATCTTTTGCTATACTGGAAACAGTAAAGGGTCTGTAGTCCGTAAATTTGGAGTATATAAATTCATTCTGGGCCTTTTTCATTAATGCTCATACGCAGGAAGGATTTCTCATGGGAAAGAATAAAAATGTCACTTTTAATGACATAGCAGAATATACACATTTTTCCAAAACCACGATCTCCCGGTATTTTAACAACCCAGACTCTCTGACGTTGGAAAATCAGCAGATCATTGCCGATGCGTTAGAAAAACTTGGCTATAAAGAAAACAAAGTAGCACGCATTCTGGCCAACGGAAAGACTGAATTTATCGGCGTTATCGTTCCCGATCTGTATCATCATTATTATTCTGAAATCCTGGATCAGATACTGGCAACTTACGAGACTTACGGCTACAAGTTTCTCGTATTTATCGGAAACGAGCACGAGGAGACCGAGCGGCGCTATATTGAAGAGTTGATGGCCTATAAGATCGAAGGTCTGATCATCTTGAGTCATACGATTCCTTCAAAGGAACTGGCTGATCTCAATATCCCGGTAGTTACCATCGAGCGTGAAGATGAATTCGTCTCCAGTGTCAACACCGATAACTACGCCGGAGGACATGATGCGGCAATTCTTTTGGCAGATCACGGCTGTGATGTTTTGCTGCATATTAATTCAAATTCCTGCAAGGGAACTCCCTCTTACGGACGTGTACAGGGATTTACAGATGTATGCCGGGATAAGGGACTGTATCATGAAGTATTTCTCAGAAATCTCGGTGTGGATTACACGGCAACTTATCCTGCTCTGGTTTCTATTATGGACGAGATTGAAAACAAATATCCCGGACACAGGAAAGGAATCTTTGCCTCTAACGATAATGTTGCCAATATTATCTTAAATATTCTGGTGCGAAAATACGGTACTTTGCCGGATTCGTATCAGATCATCGGTTTTGACAACTCTCCTATTTCACGGGAGGCTGTATTTCCCATCACTACAATTGCTCAAAAGATCGATGTTCTGGCAAATGAAGCTGTCAGCATTCTGGTAGCAGAAATGAACGAACGAAAAAAAAGAAGACCGGTGCTTTCTCAGCAGCCGGTCCACAAGACGATACCTCCGGTGCTTATTTGCAGAGAAACCACGGAGGGACACAATTGTTTTATTGAAAACAAAAGGAGTCATTGAAAATATGATAAAAAGGCTGCTGCAAAACTGCAACAGCCTTTTTCATTCTATTATCTCTGATCAGCCGGAACATCCTTGATGGAGAAGCTGATTCTTCCCATCTTATCCTTGCCCAGACATACAACTTTGACTTTGTCGCCCAGAGTCAGTACATCTTCCACATGGTTGATTCTCTCCTTGCAGATCTTGGAGATGTGAACCATACCCTCTTTGCCCGGAGCAAACTCAAGGAATGCACCGAACTCTTTGATGCTGACAACCTTACCTGTGAAGATCTGTCCAGCTTCGAAGTCTGTGGTGATGATGCGAACATACTCTGCAGCCTTGTCCATCATAGCCTGATCTGTACCGCAGATGGAAACTGCACCATCGTCTGTGATATCGATCTTAACGCCGGTCTCTTCGATGATGGCATTGATGGTCTTACCTCTCTGACCTACAACATCACCGATCTTCTGCGGATCGATCATCAGCTGCATGATCTTCGGAGCGTATTTGCTCAGCTGCTTACGCGGCTCTGCGATGCACGGCTCCATACATGTGCTCATGATGAACTCACGTGCTTCGTGGGTACGACGGATAGCTTCCTCAACGATCGGACGGGTCAGACCGTGGATCTTGATATCCATCTGGATAGCGGTGATACCTTTTCTGGTACCTGTTACCTTGAAGTCCATATCGCCGAAGAAATCTTCCAGACCCTGGATATCGGTCAGAACGATGTAATCATCGTCTGTGTCACCGGTAACCAGACCGCAGGAAATACCGGCAACCATAGCCTTGATCGGCACACCTGCTGCCATCAGGGACATACAGGATGCACAGGTAGAAGCCATGGATGTGGATCCGTTGGACTCAAAGGTCTCGGATACGGCACGGATAGCATAGGGGAATTCCTCCTCTGTGGGCAGTACCGGCAGAAGGGCTCTCTCAGCCAGCGCACCATGACCTGTCTCTTATACACATCTCCGAGCCCACGAGACCGTACTAGATC
>CALZOU010000094.1 GCA_945827805.1 uncultured Lachnospiraceae bacterium | reverse complement strand
TGCGGAAAGAAGGGCTTTGCCTCTGTGACCATCGAAAAAGACATTATTTATACAGAGATCGGCTTTGGCCGCAAAGTACTTCAGGTGTTTGAGGATAATAATATTTCCTTTGAACACATGCCCTCCGGTATCGATACAATGACCATTCTGGTGCACGAGACTGAGTTTGCCGAGCATGAGCAGAAAGTGCTGACCGGTATCCAGAAAGCTGTTCATCCCGATCACATTTCTCTGGAGGCAGATCTTGCATTGATCGCTGTTGTGGGACGTGGTATGAAGTCTGCCCGCGGTACAGCAGGACGTATTTTCTCTGCACTGGCTCATGCCCATGTCAATGTAAAGATGATCGATCAGGGCTCCAGTGAGCTGAATATCATCATCGGTGTGGAAAACAGCGATTTCGAGACAGCGATCCGCGCTATCTATAATATTTTTGTACTGTGTAAATTATGATCAGGGGGAAAAACCTATGAAAAGAGTATTACTGAAATTAAGCGGCGAAGCTCTTGCCGGTGAAAAACACACCGGATTTGATGAGCCCACCGTAACTGTTGTAGCTAAGCAGGTAAAGCAGCTGGTGGATGATGGCATGGAGATCGGTATCGTTATCGGCGGCGGTAATTTCTGGCGCGGACGTACCAGCGAGACTATCGACCGCCCGAAGGCAGATCAGATCGGCATGCTGGCAACGGTAATGAACTGCATCTATGTTTCTGAGATTTTCCGCTCCGTCGGTATTCAGACCGAGATCATGACACCGTTTATGTGCGGCTCTTTCACTACACTGTTTTCCAAGGATGCGGCGGTAGCAGCCCTGGAACAGAAAAAGGTAGTGTTCTTTGCCGGTGGTACGGGTCATCCTTATTTCTCTACAGATACGGCAACAGTGCTCAGAGCTATTGAAATTGAAGCCGAGACCATTCTTCTGGCAAAGGCTATCGACGGTATTTACGACAGTGATCCGAAGAAAAATCCGGAAGCTAAGAAATACGAAGAGATCTCTATTCAGGAAGTCATCGACCAGAGACTGGCCGCTATGGATCTCTCCGCATCCATCATGTGCATGGAGAACAAGATGCCCATGCTGGTTTTCCTGCTGAATGAGGAGAACAGTATTGTGCGTGCCGCAAAAGGCGATATCAACGGTACACGAGTGACCGTTTAAAAAGGACTGTGGACTGACAGATCCGATAAAAGGAGGACGATTTAATGAACGAAAAAATTCAGGTGTATGAGACCAAGATGGGAAAAACGATTGCCAATCTGGAATCTGAATTCGGCGCCATCCGTGCAGGACGTGCCAATCCGCATGTACTGGACAGAATTACGGTAGACTATTATGGTACACCTTCACCGATCCAGCAGGTAGCTAACGTTTCCGTGCCGGAGCCGAGAATTATCCAGATCCAGCCCTGGGAAAGCAAGATGATCAAGGCTATCGAGAAAGAAATCCTTTGCTCTGATCTGGGTATTAATCCCACCAACGATGGCAAATCTATCCGTCTGGTATTCCCGGAGCTTACCGAGGAACGTCGTAAAGAGCTTGTTAAGGATATTAAGAAAAAAGGTGAAGCTGCAAAGGTGGCTATCCGCAATATCCGTCGTGATGCCAACGAAATGCTGAAAAAGCTGGGCAAGAGTGATGATGTATCTGAAGATGAGATCAAAGATCTGCAGGATAAGGTGCAGAAAGTCACTGACAAATATATCAAAGAGGTTGATGGTCTGGTAGAAGTTAAGTCAAAGGAAATCCTGACCGTATAATATCATCCGGCAGACAGCTTTGTCTGCCGGAATTTGATAGGAGGAAAAGTTGACGATGACAGAGGATAAAGAACTTAGAATTCCCCAGCATGTAGCCATCATTCTGGATGGCAACGGCCGCTGGGCTAAAGCAAAGGGAATGCCCCGCTCCTATGGTCATATCAAAGGATGTGACAATCTGGAAAAAATCAGCGATGTAGCCATCGAGATTGGCATTAAGTATCTGACAGTCTATGCATTTTCCACGGAAAACTGGAAAAGATCAAAAGAAGAGATAGACGGCCTGATGAAGCTGTTTCGCCAGTATCTGAAAAAGTGTAAGAAAATGGCGGATAAAAATCATATGAGGGTGACTGTGTTGGGAGATCCCCGTGCCTTTGACGAGGATATTCAGGAAAGCATCCGGGAAATTGAAGAATATTCCGCGAAATATGATGAACACTTTTTCCAGATTGCTTTGAATTACGGCAGCCGTGATGAGATCAAAAGAGCGGTAAACCATATTGCCGATGACGTCAGAGCGGGAAAGATTACCGGAGAAATTACAGAAGATATGATTTCTTCCTATCTGGATACCGCAGGGATTCCGGATCCGGATCTTTTGATCCGGACCAGCGGAGAACAGCGCCTGTCCAATTATCTTTTATGGCAGTTGGCCTATACAGAATTTGTTTTTATGGATGTGGCCTGGCCGGATTTCCATAAAGAGGAATTGATGGAGGCTATCCGTCAGTATAATAAAAGAGACAGAAGATACGGTGGGGTGAAGTAAATATGTTTAAAACACGACTGATCAGTGGCATTGTACTGGTGCTGATAGCGCTTTTGACAATCTGCACCGGAAATATTGTACTTTTTATGACCTTGCTTGCTGTTTCTCTGATCGGAACGCAGGAATTGTATAAGGCGATGAAAGTCCGGGAAGAACACTTTACGCTCCTTGAGATTGCCGGGTATATCGGCATTATCGGATATTATCTGTGTCTGCTTCTGGCACCGGAATATCAGCTGATGGAACTGATCGGAGCACTGGTTCTTCTGATGTTTGTGTATGTTTTCACGTTTCCTAAATATCATGCGGAACAGATCATGGCAGCCATGTTCGGTATCATTTACGTGGGGGTAATGCTGTCCTTTATTTATCAGACCAGATGTCTGGACGGCGGAGCTTACCATGTGTGGCTGATCTTTATTTCTTCCTGGGGATGCGATACCTGTGCATACTGGGTAGGAATTATGATGGGTAAGCATAAGATGACTCCTGAGTTAAGCCCGAAAAAAACGAAAGAAGGCGCTGTCGGTGGTATTCTCGGCGCAGCTTTGCTTGGTGCAATCTACGGCGCGGTTACCGGCGGTACCGTGTGGGCATACGCGCTGATCTGTGCTGTGGGAGGAATGATCTCCATGATTGGAGATTTGTCCGCCTCGGCAATTAAGAGAAATCAGGGCATCAAGGATTATGGTGATCTGATTCCGGGCCATGGCGGTATTCTGGACAGATTTGACAGTGTGATCTTTACAGCTCCCAACATTTATTTTTTGTGTGTGACTTTGATTTGAGAAAATTTTAAGAAATTGTACACAGGATAGTCTTATTTTGAGGCTATCCTGTTTGTGCAAAATAAAGAGAAGGATATACGGATGAAAAAAATAGCGATTATGGGTTCCACCGGCTCCATTGGTACACAGACTCTGGACGTGGTGAGAGAAAATAAAGATATTGAAGTTGTAGGATTAAGTGCCGGCAGCAATGTGGATCTGATGGAAAAGCAGATCCGGGAATTTCAGCCCAAACTTGCTGTTATGGGTAATGAGAAAATGGCTGCTGATCTCAAATGCCGTGTGGCAGATCAGCCGGTGAAAGTAAGCTGGGGAATGGATGGTCTTCTTGAACTGGCATCTATGCCGGAAAGCGAGATCCTGGTGACGGCCATTGTGGGAATGATCGGTATCCGTCCCACCATTGCAGCCATTGAGGCGGGAAAAGATATTGCTCTTGCAAATAAGGAGACACTGGTGACGGCCGGCCATCTGATCATGCCACTGGCCAGGAAGCATAATGTGCAGATCCTTCCGGTGGACAGTGAACACAGTGCTATCTTTCAGGCTCTGCATGGAGAAAATCCGTCGCAGATCAGCCGTCTTCTGATCACTGCTTCCGGCGGTCCTTTCCGCGGAAAAAAGACAGAAGATCTTGAGAAAGTTACTGTTCAGGATGCCCTGAAACACCCGAACTGGGCAATGGGAAGAAAGATTACCATTGATTCTGCCACTCTGGTAAACAAAGGTCTGGAGGTTATGGAAGCAAAATGGCTGTTTGGCGTGGATCTGGACAGGATCGATGTGGTGGTACAGCCAAAGAGTATTATCCATTCTATGGTGGAGTTTGTGGATGGTGCGGTCATCGCGCAGTTGGGAACACCGGATATGAAGCTGCCGATCCAGTATGCACTGTATTATCCGGAAAGAAGATATCTGCCGGGAGAACGTCTTGATTTCCGTAAGCTGACGGAAATTACCTTTGAAGTGCCGGATATGGATACTTTCCGGGGACTGCCGCTGGCTATGGAGGCATCCCGCAGAGGCGGTTCCATGCCGACTGTATTTAATGCAGCGAATGAGCGGGCTGTGGCGGAATTTCTGGATGAAAAGATCCGTTTCCTTGATATTTACACTTTGATCGAGGAGGCTATGACAGCACATCAGGTCAAAGAGCATCCTGATCTGGAACAGATTCTGGATGCAGAAAAAGAAGCATGGGAGTTTGTGGATCATTGGATCGCAGCTCACTAAAGCAGGAGGCATATAAAGTTTGAGTATTATTTTAGCAATTCTTATTTTCAGTGTTCTGGTATTGTTTCATGAATTCGGTCATTTTCTGTTTGCAAAGCTGAGCCATATTACGGTGCTGGAATTTTCCCTGGGTATGGGTCCACGGTTGTTCTCTTTCGAAAAAGGAGGCACAAAGTACAGCCTGAAGCTTCTTCCTCTGGGCGGGTCATGCCTGATGGAGGGAGAGGACGAGGACAATGATGATCCGGGATCTTTCAATAATGCGCCAATTGCCGGCAGGATAGCTACGGTGGCGGCAGGGCCGGTATTTAATTTTATTCTGGCATTTGTGGTGTCTATGATCGTGGTGGGCCTGACCGGATATAGTCTGCCGGTGGTTTCTTCTGTGGAAGCCGGATCTGCGGCAGAGGCGGCCGGGATCAGAGAAGGAGACAGGATCACTTCTTTTGACGGATATGGTACATCTATTGCGGATGAACTGTATACCTATCTGGCGCTGGAAGGATTGGATGGCAGTCCAATCACCGTAGAGTATGTGCGTGACGGACAAAAAGGCACTCTGACCTATACACCGGACAGTGAAGAAAAATATATGCTTGGCTTTACGTATTATAATGATGAGAGCGAAGCAAAGATCGGCTCGGTAACATTGAATGGTGCCATGTACAAGGCCGGTCTGCAGGCAGGGGATGTGATCTGTGAGATCAACGGTACCGTGATCAATTCCGGAAAGGAACTGCAGGATTACATGAATGAATATACGATGGATGGATCTGAGATGGAGATCACCTATATTCGAGGAGATAAGGTGAAATCTGTTGCGGTGGCTCCGACGGTAACAACGTATGCCCGGATCGGCTTTGATTATGGCGGAAGTATCGAGAAGGCTGGTTTTGGCGAGATGGTCCGTTATGGATTCTGTGAGATGAAGTATTGGGTGAAAACCACGATACTGAGTCTGAAAATGCTGGTTACCGGAAAGGTCAGTGTGAACGAAATGTCGGGACCGGTGGGTATTGTTTCTACCATTGACAACACCTACCAGGAGAGCAAGTCTTATGGATTGACGGCTATGGTTGCTACGATGTTGAATATGATGATCCTTCTTTCTGCAAACCTGGGTGTTATGAATCTGCTTCCGATTCCGGCACTGGATGGAGGCCGGCTGGTGTTTCTTATTCTGGAGGCTATTCGCAGGAAACCCATTGACCGGGAGATCGAGGGTAAGATTCATTTTGCGGGGTTTGCGCTGTTGATGTTGCTGATCTTGTATGTCAGCGTGCATGATGTGATGAAATTGTTTTGATTTGTGGATGTTCGGGTTGTTCTTTTGAGGTTGATTAGGACGGTTGATTAGGACGGACGAAAAACCGGGGAACGGGCATGAACTGTCTTTGGGATTTTTGGGGGATTCTTGATTGTTTTTCGGGTTTTGGAAATATTATGTATTCTTTCCAAAAATTGTTCCGAACTACATTTTTATGCAGTTAATAAAGATGAGATTGGGACAATGGAAATAATTCAAAATCAAGTGTAATGTCCTTTGCACATTATATAGACTATTACAAGAGAATAGCATGGGCGTAAGCATTATTAACTATTATATGGAGAAATGCATACAATAAGAGAAAGCTGAGCCTTGGAGAAGGTATGAGAAAAACAGATTTCTGGCAAGCCATGCAGACGGAAGCCTCTGCGCAGGGGGAATTGTATGTTCAGGTGACTTCGAGAATAGATAATCGTCCTATACCCGGAGCAAAGGTCACGATTTCCTATACGGGGGAGCCGAACAGTACTCTGGAAGAACTGACCACGGATGAATCGGGGCAGACAGAAACAGTAGAATTGTCTACACCGCCATTGGAACTGAGTTTGCAGCCGCAGGAGCTGCAGCCTTACTCTGAGTATACGATCCGTGTTACGGCACCGGGATATGAGTCTGTGGATGTGAGCGGGAGTGAGCTTCTTGCGGATGAGACTTCCATACAGCCGATCCGTATGCTGCCGGTGACGGAAGGAGAGGAATATGCCAGATATGTGATCGGAGCACATACACTTTATGGTGAGTATCCGGAAAAAATACCGGAAGAAGAGGTAAAACCGGTAAATGAGACCGGAGAAATCGTACTGAGCAGGGTGGTTGTACCGGAGTATGTGATCGTTCATGATGGTTCTCCCTCCGACAGTACGGCGGCAGATTATTATGTGCGTTACCAGGACTATATTAAAAATGTAGCCTGCAGTGAGATATATTCCACATGGCCCGAGGCAGCGATCAGGGCCAATGTACTGGCCATTATGTCCTTTACTCTAAACCGAGTGTACACAGAGTGGTATCGTAACAAAGGATATGATTTTACCATTACTTCGTCTACCGCCTATGACCATAAATGGATCAATGGAAGAAATATTTTTGAGAATGTCAGCCGTATCGTAGACGAACAGTTTGGAAGCTATCTTTCCAGACCGAATGTCAAGCAGCCCATCCTGACCCAGTATTGCGATGGTGACAGAGTGATCTGTCCGAACTGGATGAGCCAATGGGGCAGCAAATCCCTGGCCGATCAAGGCTACAGCACCACCCAGATTCTGCGCTATTATTACGGCAATTCCATCTATATTAATTCCGCAGAGACCATAGAAGGCATTCCAAGCTCCTGGCCCGGATTCGATCTGACTATAGGAGCCTCCGGTCTCAAAGTACAACAGCTCCAGGAACAGCTAAACGCCATATCCAATGGCTACCCGGCCATTCCAAAGATCCCCGTAGACGGCATCTACGGCGAAGCCACCCAAAACGCCGTCCGCACCTTCCAGCGAATCTTCGGCCTGCCCGTAACCGGAGTAGTAGATTACCCCACCTGGTACCGCATTCAGGACATCTACGTAGGTGTAACCCGCATAGCCGAGTTAGTATAAAACAACAACCAAAAATATTCCGTCCATCCGTACCTCACAGTCAGAGAAAAAGCGGCAGAGCCGCCGCTTTTTCTCGTCCAAATTCAACCTACAGCCCCAGATCCTTCCCCGACAGCCGTATCACCTCATCAATCTCCTCCACCGGAATATTCAAAAAAGCCGAAACCTCCTCCTTAGTCACCTTATGCTCCAGTTCCTCCTCCAGCTCACAGATCGCCTTATGCAGCTTATCAGCCTTTTCCACCGCCTTTTTTCCGACAGCCGACTGATCACCCTGCTCAAGAATATACATCTCAATGCCTTCACGGATAGAGCCCACCAGATAATCACCCTCAGAAACATCCTCCGGCTTATCCGCAAGCATAGAGATGCCCATCAGAAGCCCCAGATTTCCCTCCTGGATCAGATCCCCCACCGGAAGATTGCCGTTAGCATACTCTTTGGCAATGGCGATCACAGTATACAGATACAGTTCACTGAGACGTCTCACTGCAGCCTGATCGCCTTCGCTGATCCGTATATACAGATGCCGTTCCTCACCTTCTGCGGCAGGAGCAATATCTTTCAGATCCTCCAGATACATCTGAAGTACCTCATCCTCATCAAAAAGCGTATTTTCGGAAGAAGCAGACATTTCCTCGGGGCTAAGAATAATCTGAGGATTCTGTTTGCGTCCCGCAATATGGATCCGTTTATTCTGCAGGTACGTGTAAACCAGTTCCCACTGCTCATCTGTAAGTGTAATTCCGTCAAAATACTGTTTTATTTCTGTTTCTGTAAGGACGCCGTCCTTTTCGGCTGCAAATGCATCAATACCGGAAAGTTTCCGGATAAAAAGTTCCTGTTCGTTCATGGCAAGATCCTCCTATATATATAACTGAAAGTATTAGAGTATGACACTCTAAAAAACTGAAAGCGCCATGGCAATTCCCCTTAATCGATAATAAAGCTGAAACCGTCATTGCAATTTACCTCAGGATATAATAAAACTGAAACTACTATAACACGGGATAACAAAAAAGGAAAGAAACAATGCGAAGAGCATATCTGCGTTTCCTGCAGAAATATTCTTGGGTTTATGTGGAAAAAGAGAAAAAACATGGAAAAATGACGGACGAAACAAAGAAAATTTCATGAAATAAAAAATAGAAAACCAATTTATGGGAAAAATAAGAGTATAAGCATAAAAAAATGCAAGAAAGAACTAAAAAAAATACAATTTTTTACTTGCTAAATAATTGTCAAATGTAAAAACAGGATATATAATAAGCTAATCATGTAATCTAGGGAGGACATAATAATGGATAAGACATTAGCATTGGTGGCTCTCGCAGGTGCTGTTCTGGCTCTGCTGTTTGCCGTAGTCAAGGCTAAAGGTGTCCTGGCTTTTGATGAGGGTAATGACAAAATG
>CALZOU010000093.1 GCA_945827805.1 uncultured Lachnospiraceae bacterium | reverse complement strand
ATCTAGTACGGTCTCGTGGGCTCGGAGATGTGTATAAGAGACAGCAGGGAATACTTCACGATAAATGCTATGTGAACTATTCCCTGTATCTTTTATCATTTATTTACTTACAGCGGACATTTTGTATTATCATGATAGTGTCCGTCAGCCAGTAAAAAGTATAAAATTCCTCTGCGTCTTTCCTGTATTTGGAGTTTTGCTCTGAATTGAGCATAAATGGTATCAAAGGCAGCAGCTTTGACCGCCTTTGATAATTAGAATTGTTTTTTTGTTTTGGGTTGACTACTTTTTTAGTTTACTTTGAGATTCTTTTCTGGAATTCTTCCGGATCAGCGGACTCTATGGCCGATTTTATCCAGCTGTCCAGGGTTGCTGAATCAGCCTGTGCGAGCTGCTGCTGCAGCTGCTCGGTTACCGGGCCTTTTTCTGAAAGAATATGGAGAAGGACAAATATTTTTCCGTTTTTCTCGCCAGCCATTTTACCCTTATCATAGCCAGCTTTTTCGCCTTTATCGTAGCCGATTCTTTCTCCCTTATCGTAGCCGGCTTTTTCTCCTTCACTGTAGCCGCTTTTAAATTCGTCTTTCAAAAGTTCTGTAAACAGCATATAACGCGCTCCCATTTCCCGACTGTGTTTGATCTCACGGACACTTTCCTGCAACTGCTGTATATATGGATCCTCACTTTCTTTCTGGCTGTCCTCCAGCGTTTTATGCAGGAACTCCAAAAACTTCAGTAGCTTTGGCGATATCCCGTCCCTGTTCTTTCCCTGTGTGCTCAGAAAGATTGTCATCGTTCCATCATCTACGATCTCACCATTTTCCACGCACCGCTGTCTGACCGTGTAGCAGAACAATCCTTTCTTAAAAGGATCAAAATCACAGATGAAGATCACAAGGCAGGCAGGTAAGTCCTGATAGGGTAGTCCTTTTTCCAATAGTTCCATATCCATCTGGCTGTGATAATACCGTGAACGCAGCGGCAGGTTGTGTTCGTCTGCCACCTGCATTTCTACATTATAGTGAGTGTTATTTTCATCCGTTGCCAGCACATCAAGACGTATGCCTCGATAATCCGGATTGAAAACGATGCTCTTCTCCCGATCCACGGTCACACATCCTATTTCTATTCCCAGTATACGTTCCAGCATGGGCTTGCAGTTTTCCGGTTTCATCATCACCGCGCTGAACATGAAATCATCCTTGAGTGTCATTTCGTTTAGTGGTTTTCTAATGTACATTTCGTTTCCTCTTGTACAGAGGAATTCTATGTTATTAGTATATATCGTAATAATATATATGTAAAGTCATAATTACATAAAAAAACGAACGGCTGTCTCTCAACAAACCATTCGTCTTTTCCATTTCTACGATTATTCTTCCGGAGCAAAGTCTTCTTTGCCTACGCCGCACAGCGGGCATTCCCAATCTTCCGGCAGATCTTCGAATGCTGTTCCCGGCTCGATACCGTTATCCGGATCGCCTACCTCGGGATCATAAACGTAACCGCATGTCTCGCACACATATTTTGTCATGATTGTATGCCTCCTTATTTTTATTTGTTTTAACTATACACTATATAGGAATGATTCGCAATAGTGTATGATATTTCAGAGTAATTATTTGTTACCGTTTACTGGCTTGCCGGTGAGCAGTAACAATTACTTGTTTTCTTTCAGTATCCACTTCCGATTCCACGGCATAAACAGATTGATAAACGGTCCCAGGCCAAAGGCACAGATGATCGTACCAATTCCCAGGTTGCTGCCGCTCCAGTCGATCAGGCCGGTGAATACGGCAATCACGATCAGCAGCACACATGCACCATCCGTGATCACGCGATTGACGAAATACGGTGTGGGCAGATGCTCTGTCATGCCCAGTGCCAGGAAATCGTACGGTGCCACACCGAGATCTGCTGTCTGATACATGGCCAGTCCAAAGGAGATGACCACCAGAGAGATCAGCATGATCAGCAGCTTAAAGATCAGTGCCTGTCCTGTCATGGATCCAAACAGTGTACTGAGCGCAAAGCTGACAAACTGAACGATGTATCCCAGGAAGCACATGTTGATGATGGTGCCAAAACCCAGATATTTCCGGCCAAAGAGCAGCTGTATGATGAGGAGCACCAGATTCAGCATGAGCTGATAGTTGCCAAGACCGATGCCCAGTCCTCCGCTGATGGCCAAGGTGGATGCCGTGTAAGGATCGTTACCCATCATGGAAAATCTGAGAATAGCCACGCCAGTTCCTGTGATCACATTTCCCAGCAGTACGGCCAGGGCCGTCCGCAGGTTCAGATTTCCTGTAAAGTGTTTAATAAATATATTCAATTTCCTTCCTTTCTCCCGCAGAAAGAATTGCTCTCCTGCATGATCAGATTACGTAGTTCTGTGACAGTTCCTCCTGCCACTGTACCAGATCTGCCAGTGTGTACTTGTCCAGTACACTTCGAATGGCTTCGTCCAGTTCCTTCCAGATACGAAGTGTAACACATCCGGCCTGTCTTGGGCAATGGTTTTCTTCATCTTCGAGGCAGCTTACCGGTGCCATATCTCCTTCGATCAGACGGATAATGTCTCCCACACAGTATTCCTCCGGTTTTCTTGTCAGCCGATAGCCGCCTTGGGGTCCGCGGATGCTGCGTACATACCGCGCCTTTACCAGAACAGAAACGATCTGTTCCAGATATTTTGCCGAAATATCCTGTCTTACTGCCACGTCTTTGATACGCACCGGATCGCCGTCCTGGTTCATGGCCAGTTCTATCATCAGGCGAAGTGCGTAACGTCCTCTTGTTGATATTTTCATTGCTGTCCTCCTGATTATTTGTATATGTTCAGTACCTTCTCAGATACGATTCGCAAACCCATGAAAACCGGCTGCGCCGATGGGCTTTGCTCACATAATCCACTATATTCCTACTGCATTTGTATGATTATCTGCATTATAATCTTATACGGTGTTCCTGTCAATTGAATTCGCATAAGTCATGTATTTGCTTTTCCCGGTTTATTTTGCTATCATAAAAATTACCCACAATGAATTCAAGGAGAACGCCATGGATCCCCAGATCATCCTTTTAAAACAATCCGAACTGCCTGCCGAAAAAGAAAGCGAACTCTGTCTTCTGCTATCCGAGGAAGAACGAACCGACCTGAATAAGATCCGCGATACCGCGCGGCGACAGCTAAAGCTTCATGCCCATGCCAGACTGCGGGAGGAAGCGGCGCGCCTTATGCACATGCATCCGGCGGATCTGGTTTTTTCCAAAGGAGAACACGGAAAACCCTTCTTGATGCAGGATGAGGAACTGCATTTTTCCCTGTCCTACACGAAAGATGCTGCCGTGATCGCTCTGGCCGGACAGCCCATCGGTATTGATATTGAGAAGATCCGACCGCACCGCATGCGTTTTGCCAAAAATTTAGGGACACCCCATGAGCTTTCCGTGCTCAGAGCTGCCCCCGATGATCTTATGTTATTTTATACCTTCTGGACCAGAAAAGAAGCCTGGCTAAAGCTCACCGGCAGCGGACTGACGGTTCCCCTGACTTCCTTTGACGTCTGGGATGGGCCTGTAGCTGCAAGACTTTCCACATTCCGGAAGGATGATTACTGTATTTCTTTTTGTATGTAGTCCGAGATGATGCTCTTTACTCCTGCTCTTCCTCCGGCTGAGCATAGATTTCGCGGTGCTCTACCTGAGAGGAGAAACAGATCATGGTTCTCGTACGTCCAAAGCGCTGGAGGTCGCCGATGAACTGATCCAGTTCCGTAGTATCCTTAAATACGACTTCCAGAAGCATGGCAAAATCGCCGGTCACGCAATGGCAGGCTACCACATTTGGTACTGCTTTTATATAAGGATAAAACTCGTTTTTCTGCTTCGGTTCCAGCTCCAGGCTGATGAATGCACGGATGGCATATCCCAGGGCTCTTGCGTTCAATTTTACCGTAAATCCGTCAATGATTCCTCTTTGTACCAGTCGGTCAATTCTGGCTGCCACTGCCGTGGAAGACAGGAACACTTTTTCTGATATTTCCTTGGCCGAGATTCTTGCATTTTTCTGCAGCATGTCTATGATCTGATAATCGATGTTGTCCAGCTCCTGCACCACTACCGGTCTGTCCTTCATTTTCGCTCCTCCTTGTTTTTCTCAAGTTAACGGTATTATTATACACAGAAAGGTGTATAAATCAAGCAGAAAAATAGCGGGAAACCGCATTTTTTCTTGATTTTATACACCTTCGTACTTGTTTCACTTATTATATTGTACAGCTTGTATTTTATATTGCATTCGGAATATTTTCCGGCTGATCTGCTTTTTCTTCAACAGTACTTTCTTCCTCTTCCCCGGCTTCAAGAAGTTCCTCCTCTTCGTCCGGATCTTCATCCTCGATCAAACGGAAAGCATTGACTGTCAGTTCACGGATACGCGCGATCAGCTCTTCGTCCATATCCTCACTGCCCATACGCCATTTCCAGTTGTTTCCCAGGGTGGACGGATGGTTCATGCGTGCCTCATTTCCCAGCATCAGATAATCCTGCATGGGGATCACACAGAGATTGGCACTGCTCATCATGGCCAGGCGAATGATATCCCAGTATACGGTATCCTGACGACCGCAGGCATTCTGAAGATATTTTTCGATATAGGCCACTTTCTTTTTGTCCAGCTTATCATACCAGCCTTTCAGTGTCTCATTATCATGAGTGCCGGTATACACTACACAGTTTGTGTTGTAACGGTAGGGCATATGTGGACTTAAAGGCTCAGACGGCTCAAAACCAAACTCCAGTACCCGCATATTCGGGAATCCGCTGTCCGCTACCAGCTTCTCCACAGTAGGAGTTACCACACCCAGATCCTCCGCGATCACTTCTACGTCCGGAATCTCCCTCTTCAGGACATTAAACAGATCCATGCCCGGACCTTTTTCCCAGCGTCCGTTCATGGCTGTCTCGTCCTTGGCCGGAATGGAGAAATATTCGTCGAATCCGCGGAAATGGTCAATACGTACCACGTCATAAAGCTTTTTCGCATGTCTCATGCGGCGAACCCACCAGTCATAACCGGTTTGACGATGGTAGTCCCAGTTGTAAAGGGGATTGCCCCAGAGCTGACCTGTCTCAGAGAACGCATCGGGCGGAACGCCTGCCACCCGGACAGGATAATTCTCATCGTCAAACTGGAACAGCTGAGGATGGGCCCAGGCATCGGCACTGTCGTAAGCCACATAGATCGGCAGGTCACCGATCAGCTTGATACCAATGCTGTTTACATATGTTTTGAGCTTTGTCCACTGTTCAAAAAACTTATACTGTAAAAACTCATAAAACTCAATTTCTTCCGAATACGTGCTATAGTAATAATCCAGGGAATATCCCCAGCGCATACGGATGTCCTGCGCCCATTCGCTCCAGGCAGCACCGTTAAAGCATTTTTTCACTGCCATAAAGAGGGCATAATCCTTTACCCACCACTCGTTTTCCTTTACAAAAGCCTGGAATTTCTCATCTTTGGCGATGTTGCTTCTCTCATAGGCTTTTCGAAGCAATGGAAAACGGTTTTCGTACAGTTTTCCGTATTCAATATAGTTGGGATGTCCCGTCAGGTCTGCTTCTTCACATTCTTCTTTTGTCAGAAGTCCCTCTTCAATCAGGGTCTCCAGATCGATCAGATACGGATTGCCCGCAAAAGTTGAAAAAGGCTGATAGGGTGAATCCCCGTAACCGGTGGGTCCTAATGGCAGGATCTGCCAATAACTTTGTCCGGCCTCCACCAGTTTGTCCGCAAATTCATAGGCTTCCTTCGAAAAGGTACCGATACCATAAGGGGACGGAAGGCTTGAGATCGGAAGTAAAATACCGCTGGCTCTGTTCATTGATTTCGTTCCTCCGTTTTTCGTCATGAATTTTATTATGGCATACAAAAATCCCCCTGACAATACACTATCATGCACAAAAATCACACTGTATCTTCTCTGATTCGACAAACAGATCAAATCATTGAGTTATTGTCAGGGAGCCGATATTATTTATCTCTTACGTATCTGTTCAGACCTTCACAGATACGATTTGACCTGCTCTGAACAGTTAATCTCTTACTTTGATATGAACTTCACGAAGCTGTGTCTCCGTAACCTCTCCCGGAGCGCCGCACATCAGATCCTGGGCGTTTCCGTTCATCGGGAAGGGGATGACTTCACGGATATTTTCCTCATCACGCAGCAGCATGATCATACGGTCCACACCCGGAGCCATTCCGGCATGGGGCGGAGCACCAAACTGGAATGCATTGTAGAGAGCCCCGAATTTGGCTTTCAGCTCTTCTTCTGTATAACCGGCCAGCGCAAATGCCTTGACCATGATATCCAGACGGTGGTTTCTGACAGCACCGGAGGAAAGCTCTACACCGTTGCACACGATATCGTACTGGTAAGCCAGGATTTCTTCAGGATCCATAGTCTCCAGTGCTTCCAATCCGCCCTGGGGCATGGAGAAGGGATTGTGGGTAAAGATCAGTTTCTTTTCCTGCTCATCATACTCATACATCGGGAAATCATTGATGAAGCAGAAGCGGAATGCGTTTTTCTCGATCAGATCCAGGCGTTTGCCCAGCTCTGTACGCAGCTGTCCGGCATATTCCGCAGCGCGTTTTTCCTTATCGGCGATAAAGAAAATGGTGTCTCCCACTTCCAGCCCGCCAAGGGTTCTCATTTCTTCCTTCATATCCTCCGGAATAAACTTGTCGATGGGGCCTTTGTAGGAACCGTCTTCCATCACTTCCAGATAGCCCAGTCCTCCCATACCGATGGATGTGGCGAATTTCAGCAGCTTCTCGTGGAAGCCCTTGGACATTTCCGCATGTACTTTGATGGCACGGACGGTCTTTTTATGGAAGGGTTTAAAGGTACATCTCTGGAAGAACTCTGTCAGGTCGATGATACGCAGCGGGTTTCTCAGATCCGGCTTGTCTGTACCGTAGGTCAGCATAGCCTTCTTGTAGCTGATCACCGGATAGGGCGCTTTTGTCACACTGCTGCCTTCGGGAGCGAATTTCTCAAAAGCAGCGGTCAGCACTTCTTCACCTACATGGAATACATCCTCCTGTGTGGCAAAGCTCATCTCGAAATCCAGCTGGTAAAATTCTCCCGGGGAACGGTCAGCACGGGCATCCTCATCACGGAAACAGGGTGCGATCTGGAAATATTTATCAAAACCGGATACCATCAAAAGCTGCTTATACTGCTGGGGAGCCTGGGGCAGCGCGTAAAATTTGCCCTTGAATTTACGGGACGGCACAATATAATCGCGGGCACCCTCCGGGCTGGACGCGCAGAGGATCGGGGTCTGGATCTCTAAGAATCCCATCTCCGTCATTTTCTGGCGCAGGAAGCTGATCACCTTGGAACGGAAGATCATGTTGTCTCTGACCTTCTCATTTCTGAGATCCAGATAACGGTATTTCAGACGAACATCCTCACGGACATTCTTGGAGGTCATGATCTCAAAGGGCAGCTGCTTGTATACTTTTCCCAGAACGTCCACGCTGTGAGCTTCCAGTTCAATGGTGCCTGTGGGGATCTTGGGATTATAGGTTTCCTCATCTCTGTGCTCGATCACACCTTCGATGGACACGCAGTCCTCTTTGGAAAGTCCTTCCAGCAGGGTGGTATCCCGCATGACTACCTGCAGCACACCATACATATCCCGAAGGTCAACAAAAGATACGCCGCCGTGGTCACGGATATTTTCCACCCAGCCGGCCACACGAAGATGGCTGTCCACATCGGCTTCACTGATCTGGTTGAGAGTTCTCTCACGATAGATTGTACTCATAATTTTCTCCTCTTTTCTGCATTATGTGTAGTTGCTCAGGATTTGCCTGGCAATAAAAAAAGCCGCTCATCCTGAAATCTCTTCAGGACGAACAGCATCTGTCCGCGGTACCACCTGATTTACTGTCATGCAGTCACTCTACAGTCTCATCTCTGAAACCTTAGCCGTCTCTCGCGCGGCTTACGGATCCCCTACTCGTTGCCTTTCAGTTCACAGCTGGTAAAGTGTTATTCGGGCCGATTCACTTTACAGAGATCCCACCATCCTCTGCTCTCTGGGAACGATAAACTGCCGTACTTCTCTTCGTCATCGCTTATGCGGATAATATACTCCTGTTTTTTTGCGATTGTCAAGGATTTTTATACGTTAAAATGTTATCATGAAATTCTGAACTGAATCTTCTCTTTTTTCTGTAAAAATTGGCCTGATGTATTGATTATCCTGCGTGGATGTGGCTTTTGGGCATTATTTTGCTGATATTTTGAGAAATTGTCAGCTAAGATATCTACATTGACTTTATTATTCATATATCGTACACTCAATGTCAGCAAAGAAATTTCAAAGAGGTATAACTACATGAAAACTGTAATTTTTGATATCGGATACGTGCTGGTACATTACGACTGGGATGAATATCTCCACACCCTTTTTTCCGACGAACACACCATCGCTGTAGTTAAAGATGCCCTGTACAATCACGGTGTCTGGAACGAGCTGGATCGTGGTGTCTGGACGGAAGAACAGTTAAAAGCAGGCTTTGTCGCTCCCGCGCCTGACTATGAGAAGGAAATTCTGGAAGCCTTCGACCGCGCCGGGGAAGCGCTGACCAGACGGCCCTATGCGGCTGAATGGATCCAGAGCCTGAAAGACAGAGGATACCAGGTGCTGTATCTGTCCAACTGGTCCCAGCATATCTTTGACCGCTGTGGGGACAACCTGTCCTTTCTACCGCTTTTTGACGGCGGAATCTTCTCCTGTCGGGTACATATGATCAAGCCTGATCCGGCCATCTATAAACTGCTCTGCGATACCTACGATCTGGATCCTGCCCAGTGCGTCTTCATC
>CALZOU010000092.1 GCA_945827805.1 uncultured Lachnospiraceae bacterium | reverse complement strand
AAGAGACAGGGACGGTACAGAGATCGCCATCTCCGAGTCTCAGGAGCGTATGGCTGTCGTTGTTGATCCGAAAGATGTGGATCAGTTCCTGGCTTACGCAGCAGAAGAGAACCTGGAGGCTGTAGCTGTAGCTGTTGTAACAGAAGAGCCGAGACTGGTACTTTCCTGGAGAGGCAAAGAGATCGTTAATCTGTCCAGAGCTTTCCTGGATACCAATGGTGCTCACCAGGAAACAGACGTATTTGTAGAGATTCCGAATAAGAAAGACAATGTGCTGACCCGTCCGGAGGAAATCTCTGATGTACGCGCAGCATGGCTGGATACTCTGGCTGACATGAACGTCTGCTCCCAGAAGGGTCTGGTGGAGATGTTCGACAGTTCCATCGGTGCAGGAAGCGTTGTTATGCCCTATGGCGGACAGTATCAGCTGACCGAGACCCAGTCCATGGTTGCCAAGGTTCCGGTAATGAACGGAAAGACAAATAGCGTAACCATGATGAGCTACGGTTTCGATCCTTTCGTTTCTAGCTGGAGCCCGTATCACGGTGCTGTATATGCTGTAACAGAGTCCATTGCCCGCATCGTTGCCTGCGGTGGTGATTATAAGAAGATTCGTTTCACCTTCCAGGAGTACTTCCGTCGTATGACAGAAGATCCGACAAGATGGAGCCAGCCCTTCGCGGCACTGCTTGGTGCTTATGACGCACAGATCGGCTTTGGTCTGCCGTCTATCGGCGGTAAAGACAGTATGTCCGGTACTTTCAATGATATTGATGTACCGCCGACACTGGTTTCCTTCGCTGTAGATGTAGCTAAGATCCAGGATGTTGTTACTCCGGAGCTGAAAAATGCAGGAGACAAGCTGGTATGGATCCGTCTGCCGAAGACGGAGAATGATCTGGTAGATTACGAGAAGACCATGGATCTGTATGACAGAGTACATATGGATATGCAGGCCGGACTTGTAAAAGCAGCATATGCTCTTGATCGTCACGGTCTGGCAGCAGCTGTTTCCAAGATGGCCTTTGGTAATATGTTCGGTGTTAAAATCGAGCATAATGTAGATCCGCGTAATTTCTTTGCACCGGGTCTGGGCGATCTGGTTATGGAGGTTGCAGGTGAGGATGTTTCCAAACTGGCATGCACATATACTCTGATCGGTGAAGTTACCGCAGATAAGACCTTCTCCTATGGACCGGTTTGCATCTCTGAGGATGAGGCACTGGCTGCATGGAAGGGAACTCTGGAGAAAGTATTCAAGACAAAAGCTGTTCTGGATACAGATGAGGTAGAAAGTCCGCTGTACACCAAAGGACAGATCTACGTATGCAACCACAAGATCGCACAGCCGAAGGTATTTATTCCGGTATTCCCGGGCACCAACTGCGAGTACGACAGCACCAAGGCTTTTGAGAGAGCAGGAGCAAAGGTAAGCACACGTATCTTCAAAAACCTGAGCGAAGCTGATATCATGGAATCTGTAGATGCTTTCACAAAAGAAATCGAAGATGCACAGATCATCATGTTCCCAGGTGGATTCTCCGCCGGTGATGAGCCGGATGGTTCTGCTAAGTTCTTTGCTACAGCGTTCCAGAATGAGAAGATCAAGGAAGCTGTGATGAAGCTGTTAAATGAGAGAGATGGTCTGGCACTGGGTATCTGTAACGGTTTCCAGGCTCTGATCAAGCTGGGACTGGTTCCCTACGGCGAGATCAAGGGACAGACTGCAGATTCTCCGACACTGACCTTCAATACCATCGGCCGTCATATTTCCCGCATGGTATATACTAAGGTGATGACCAATAAATCCCCGTGGCTTGCACAGGCTGAGGTAGGTAAAGTTTACACCAATCCGGCTTCCCACGGTGAGGGACGTTTCGTAGCCAGCGACGAGTGGATCAAGAAGCTGTTCGAGAACGGACAGGTTGCTACACAGTACTGCGATCCCAACGGTAATGTGTCCATGGATGAAGAGTGGAATGTTAACGGTTCCTACGCATCCATCGAAGGTATCACCAGCCCGGACGGCCGTGTACTTGGTAAGATGGCTCACAGCGAGCGCCGCGGTGATGGTGTAGCTATCAACATCTACGGTGAGCAGGATATCAAGATCTTTGAGTCTGGTGTGGCTTACTTCAAATAATTCGATAAAAGAAAACTTTATTTGATATATTTACGTAAATAAGAAATCCCCTGAATTCTGTTACAGAATTCGGGGGATTTTTCAGGATTTCTATCAGTGCTGCATCTGCCGTATCGTATCCATCAGCTCCATATCCGAAGCATTGAGTTTTAAGTTAGACTCAATGGTTTTTCCTTCCGGTGTGGTGATCTTAAACTCAATGATCGTACCTTCCCGAAGAGTACCCTGGGCAGCTTTCATAAAGGCCGGAAATTTGGGATGACTGGCTTTAAAGGTGTCCCATGCTTTTTTCATTTGCATCATTGCCTGAATATTCATAATGTGTACCTCCTTGTGTGTACCAATGATTGTAAAAATGTATGTGTCTTGCGTTATGGAAAAAGGGCAGCAGCCGCAAATCAGCGGTTGATGCCCCATAACAGTTCTTCAGCCCACATCTGCAGGTTGTAGCAGTTGCCCTCAAAGAGCTTGAGGATTACGCCGTAAGTATCGTCGTCTCCGGCGAAAGCATTGGCTTCATCGGTGTCCACATGCATGGCCAGTCGAAAATCACGGCTGACACGTACCACCACGTTTGCGTAGATCAGAGAGCGGTGGTTACTTTCTGTGATGACGAATACTTCCTCGTTATCTTTAACATGCATACGCATGGCTTCCAGCGGTGTCATGTGGATATGACGTTTGGCCACGATCACACCTTTATCTTTGGTGATGCTTCCAAGTTCACTGACCAGAGTCATTCCCGGGGTATCTTCTATATCGCCGGATTGACGGATGACGACAGGTACACCCAGTTTACGGCAGTCTGTGGCACTCAGTTCCATCTGGGTGGCGCTTCTTAAAGGGCCAATGATCCCCACATTTTTAAAAGTTCCTTTGGGACCGACTACAGTCAGTCTTTCTTGGGCCAGATACTGTCCGGGCTGGCTCAGTTCTTTTACCGGCGTCAGATCTTTGCCCTCGCCAAAAAGCAGTTCAAAATCCTCACGGCAAAGGTGCAGATGCCGGGCGGATGTTTCTATCGGTATTTTGTAATTCATGGTTTCCTCACGATTTTATATATTATTTCATGATAATAATTGTTATAACATATCTGTTCAGTACCTTCTCAGTTAAGATTTGCAAACCCCTGAAAATTGGCTGTGCCGATGGGGGTTCATATCTGAAATACTTTCTTACAGTCTACTTGCAAGTGATTCGGCTCATCCTGGAGAGATACGTCGTAGCACAGCTTTTTTTATTTTACAGAATTGCTTCATCTTTGTCAATTGTGGAAAAAATGGACAATATATCATCCACAAGCCGGACAGTTACAGGGATTGCGAAAGCCACATACTCATGCTATACTGGTGGCAGATATTTTCGCGGAGGAAATAAAAAATGCTCAAGATAATGAAAAATATGAATAAAGAAGTTACACAGGAACGCCTGCTGTCCTTTATTCCGGGAGATTCTGCAGATTTGTATGAGGACGATGTGGATGATCTGCTGGAACAGCTGACAGAAGCCGATGCTATGCATCCGGCGGCAGCATATACAGAAGTCATACTGGATCAGGTTGATGGTGACAGTATTAAGAGCAATCATACAAAGATTGTTTCTTCGTTATTTGCAAATAATTGTCATGCGGGGGACAAGGTATATCCCTGCCTTATTACGGTCGGCAACGAGATGGACACTTTTGCCGCCGGACTGGATGATCCGATGCTGTCGTATCTGCAGGGGATTCTCATGAACCTTTGTCTCGATGATGCCTTGCTTTCCATTGCGGAAGAGATTTTAAAAGAGCATCCAGGAAAGAAGCTGATGATGGTGAAACCCGGTGTGGCAGGCATCTGTGAGTTGACTGAGCAGCAGAGTATTCTTTCTCTGCTTGGAGATGCAGCACATACGCTGGGTGTAAATGCCAGCGAGAAGGGATTTCTGACCCCGGGATACAGCAGTACAGCGCTTTTGTTCTTTTCAGAAAGTGGCGCAGAGCCCTGCAAAGACTGGCAGATGGAAGAGGAACGGAAACGTTTTTTACATGAAATGAACGTTATTGCCGGACATATCTGACAAAGAATGCGAAGTATTTAATCCGAATGGATTTGAAGAGAAGAATATGAAGTCATTGTTCAGAACAGTCTGAATCACTTGCCGATAATGCTGTAAGAAGTTGATTTAGATGGGAGCCCCCCTATCGGTGCTGTCGATTTTCATGGGTATGCGAATCATATGTGCGAATGTTATGAACTGATACGAATGAGAATGAAAAACAATCTTTGAAAATCGTTTTTTTGAAGATACTGAACATATATGAATAAATTAATACGTCAGAAGTGGAGATTAAGCAGTGATGAAAAGACGCAATAATAATACGACCCTAGTGCTGATGGCGATACTGGCATTTTTGATGGGATTGTTTCTGATTGGCGCATTTTCTTTGCATCTTCGCCATAAGGCAGAGGAAGAAGCGCAGGCCATACTGGAACAGCAGGAGGCTGAAAAACAGCGGCAGGAAGAACTGGCACAGGCACAGGCAGAGGAAGAGGAAAGAAAACAGAATGCCAGTCAGAGCAGCGAGGATGACAAGGCGGAAAATATGCCGGGAATGGATGTAGAACAGGCACTTGGTTCAGATCTGAGCCATATCGATCTTTCCTCTTATGTGCAGGATATGGAGGGGCTGATCAATCAGCTGGATGCGGAGGAAGTATCCGGATCAGAAGGAACACAATATCAAACAAAAGACAGAGCGATCCTCGTGTCAAAAACGGACGAAAATACGCACCAGATAGAGATCAGTGCCGAATCCACCTACAGCCTGTATCATATATTTGTCGGTATGCTGCAGACAGATGCCACAGAATATCTTCAGAACAGAGGATATAAGCTTTCCAACAGAAACGGTGATACCTGCTACAGAATAGACGATGATAAGCTGCTGTTTTTAAAATTTGACGGAACACGGGTAGTCAATATACGTATGGAAATTACCCCCCAGACTCCGGCAGTGGAATAATATCAAACCGTAATGGGCAGGAGAGAATTACATTTTGAGGAATTCTCTCCTGCCCATATTTACTTTTCCGGCATATTGATTCGATGGTTGCGGGAGCATTTTCTGTGAAAACTGTAAAAAATGATATATACAAAATTTCATAAAAAAAAGGATAATCTTTTTTTTTGCGAAATATTAAAATAGAGAAATGCTTTCAGGAGGCGAAAAATGACGATTCGTGAGCTGTCAGAGCAGAGAGAAAAACAGATTCTCAGTCCGTTTGCCGCGTTCAGCTGTGAATCTCAGGGAAGAGACAGAACTGAGCCGCAGTGTGAGATGCGCACAGATTATCAGCGTGACAGGGATCGTATTCTGCATTCCAAGGCATTTCGAAGGATGAATGATAAGACACAGGTATTTCTGGCTGCCCAGGGAGACCATTATCGGACAAGGCTTACCCATACGCTGGAGGTTTCACAGATCGCCCGCACTATTGCCAAGGCGCTTCGACTGAATGAAGACCTGACGGAGGCTATTGCTCTGGGACATGATCTGGGGCACACACCTTTTGGTCATTCCGGAGAGAGAGCTTTGAACAGATGCTGTCCCAATGGATTCCGGCATAATGAGCAGAGCGTTCGTGTGGTAGAAAAGCTTGAAAAAAACGGCCGCGGTCTGAATCTGACCAGAGAAGTCCGTGACGGTATTCTCAATCATCAGACAGCAGGTAAACCGGCCACGCTTGAGGGCAAGGTGGTTCGTCTCAGTGATAAACTGGCCTATATTCACCATGATATGGATGATGCCATGCGGGCCGGAGTGATCAGTGAGGATGATATTCCGATCACTCTGCGGATCGTGCTGGGAGATACCAATGCGGAACGACTCAATACCATGGTTTATGATGTGATTCATAATAGTCTCGGCAAGGATACAGTGGCCATGTCGCCAGAAATCGGTGAGGCAATGATGAGTCTTCGCAAACTGATGTTCACGGATGTCTATACGAGTTCGCTGGTCAAGGCGGAAGAAGCCAAGGCCGTTCGTATGCTGGGAGAATTATTCACGTATTATTGTGAGCATCCCATGGAGATGTCAGAAGAGTCGGTCCAGTTTTTACGCCAGGGAGAATCCGTGGAGCAGGTAGCCTGTGATTACATATCCGGTATGACAGATCAATACTGCATACACAAATATAATACGATCTTTGTGCTCCAGGGCTGGAAGGTCCTTTAGTGCACAAAGCTGTGGGGAGTACATAATACATGAGGTATTCGGACGATATCATCGAAGAGGTGAGGTCCCGCAACAATATTGTGGACGTGGTATCAGAGTATGTGCGTCTGCAAAAGAAGGGAAGTTCGTATTTCGGGCTGTGCCCTTTTCATAATGAAAAATCGCCCTCGTTTTCCGTAAGTCCCGGGAAGCAGATGTTTTACTGCTTCGGCTGTGGGGTAGGGGGCAATGTGTTCACCTTCCTGATGGAATACGAAAATGCGTCTTTTCCAGAAGTGCTGGAAAAGCTGGCGGACAGAGCTGGTATAGAGCTGCCAAAGCAGGAGTATTCCAGAGAGGCGAAGCAGGAAGCGGATAAGAAATCAGCGCTTCTGGCCATCAATAAAGCAGCTGCCCAGTATTATTATTATCAGCTGAGGACAGAGCGTGGACAGCAGGCCATGGCTTATCTGACGGGACGTCAGCTTTCCGCTCAGACCATGCAGAAATTTGGTCTGGGTTATGCAGGGCGCTACAGCAGCGATCTTTACCGCTATCTGAAAAGTAAAAATTATTCGGATGAACTGTTAAAAATTTCCGGGTTGTTTAATGTGGATGAAAAACACGGCATGACAGATAAATTCTGGAATCGTGTGATCTTTCCCATCATGGATGTCAATAACCGTGTGATCGGTTTCGGCGGTCGTGTCATGGGAGATGCCAAGCCAAAATATCTGAACTCGCCGGAAACTATGATTTTTGACAAGAGCCGCAATCTTTATGGATTGAATATTGCCCGTAGTTCGCGAAAAAAGAACCTGATCATCTGTGAGGGATATATGGATGTGATCTCCATGCATCAGGCCGGGTTTACCAATGCTGTGGCTTCTCTGGGAACGGCGCTGACTTCACAGCAGTGCAGCCTGTTAAAGCGGTTTACCAATGAGGTGCTGGTGATCTACGACAGTGACGGTGCCGGTGTTAAGGCGGCTTTGAGGGCCATTCCTCTGTTAAAGGATGCGGGGCTGACAACGAAGGTCATCAATCTGTCGCCATATAAGGATCCGGATGAGTTTATCAAGGCAGAAGGCCCCGAGGCTTTTGCCGAGCGTCTTGAACAGGGCACCAATGGCTTTCTGTTTGAGATCGATAAGCTGCAGCTTGAATTTGATCTCAAAGATCCACAGGGAAAAACAGACTTTTTCCACGAAATTGCCCGCAGGCTGTGCCGGTTTACCGATGAGCTGGAGAGAAACAATTATCTTGAAACCATCTGCTCGCGGTACCGTATAGAGCCACAGATGATGAAAAAACTGGTGAATCAGCTGGCACTGAAAGGAATGGGCATAACACCCCGGACAGAGGATGCCACACCGGTAAAACAAAAACAGAAGATAAAGGTGAGCGGATCAGATATGGCGCAGAGGCTGATGCTGACCTGGCTTACCACGTATCCTTCCATTTATGAAGGCATACGAAAGGTGATCACTTTGACGGATTTTACGAATCCGCTGTATCACCGCATCGCAGAACTTTTGTTTTTCCAGATGGAAAAGGGAAAACCGGAGCCTGCGGCCATTCTGGACAAGTTTCAGGATGTGGAGGAGCAAAAAGAGGTTGCAGCTGTACTGCATGCCCGCATAAAGCTGGAAAGTCAGGAGGACAGACAGCAGGCGCTGATCGATGTGATGTTTCGCATGAAAGAGGACAGCCTGAAAAAGCGTACCTCTGAGCTGGCGCCAAATGACAGTGAAGGGTTCATGAAGCTTTTGAAAGAAAAAAAAGATCTGGAAGAGCTGAGAGCCAGAAAACAGAAACTGCATATTTCTTTTGAATAAGGATAAAATAAAAACAATGTATGGAAGGATGGAAATCTATGGAATTTGATATCGCTAAGTTTGAGGAGAAAAAGAAAGGTCTTCTGGAGCTGGGAAAGAAAAAGAAAAATATACTGGAATATCAGGAAATCAGTGACTATTTCCAGGATTTTCCTCTGAGTCAGGAGCAGATGGAAGCCGTTCTTGATTATCTGGAGCAGTGCAACATCGATGTACTGCGCATGAATGCCATGGATGAGCCGGAAGCGCTGATGATTAATGATGAGGATGTCGTGATCGAGGAAGAGGAGGAGCTGGATGTGGAAAACATCGATCTGTCCGTTCCCGAAGGCGTCAGCATCGAGGATCCGGTACGCATGTATCTGAAAGAGATCGGTAAGGTACCGCTTCTGACCGCAGATGAGGAGATTGTTCTGGCAAAGCAGATGGAGGCAGGTGCCGATGCCCATAATCGTCTGGAAGAGATCGAAGAACTTCTGAAGGATGCAGATGACGAGAAGCGGGCAGAGCTTCTGAAAGAGCAGAAACAAATGAAAATGCTGGAATATGCCGGTGAGGAAGCCAAAAATCGCCTGGCCGAGGCCAATCTTCGTCTCGTTGTCAGCATTGCCAAGCGTTATGTGGGCCGCGGTATGCTGTTTCTGGATCTGATCCAGGAGGGAAATCTGGGTCTGATCAAGGCTGTTGAGAAGTTCGATTACCGTAAGGGATATAAATTCTCTACCTACGCAACATGGTGGATCCGTCAGGCCATCACCAGAGCTATTGCCGATCAGGCCAGAACCTGTCTCTTATACACATCTGACGCTGCCGACGATACTCCTTGTG
>CALZOU010000091.1 GCA_945827805.1 uncultured Lachnospiraceae bacterium | reverse complement strand
AGATCTAGTACGGTCTCGTGGGCTCGGAGATGTGTATAAGAGACAGGTTTCGGATATACTCATGAAAATGATAGATACCTCCGCAAGAAAAAAGATCCTCTGCAGCACACCTTGCACCATCAATAAAAGACACCTCCGGACATAGTGTATATGCAAATGTCTTTTTCCCCTGAAAGGCCCCGCCGATAATCAGCTTCATTTTTTCACCTCAAATATATCTGTTACACTAAAATTACACTTACAAAAGCGACACAATAGCCTGCACAAGAGCCAGCAGAAACAGGACCGCCGCCTCACAAACACAGACAAAATATCCGGCCAGATCGCCGGTCATGCCGCCGAAATATTTCATGGCTTTTTTGTAATACCAGTAAAATACCGCCAGCACGGATACCGTCAGAACTGTGCCGTATAACGGCTGAATCAGGATCGCGCCCACCGCTGCCGCAATATAAATTGCCACAAGAATACCTTTACATTTCGGATCTGCATCCTTCTGCCAGGTATTGACGGTTCCCGTCTCCTTTGCCTTGGGAAAGGTAAGTATAGACAGTGCATTTAAACAGCGGCTCATCACAAACACAAGGCCAAGAAACGGCCAGAGCACACGCTGTTTTGCCAGAGCACTGTATACGCCCAGCATAAACACAAACCATACCACGCCGCGGATCACGGCGAAAGCTCCCACATGGACATCTTTTAAGATCTCCACCCGCTGCTCCTTCGGTTTCCAGGAGCTTAAGGCATCTGTGGTATCCAGATAGCCGTCCAGATGAATGCCTCCTGTCAGTACAAAGGGGATCAGAAACAGGATCACTGTGTAAAGGATATCCCCCAACGGCAGATATGTACCAAAACAGGCCCACAGATACGAAATACCTCCGATCACTGCCCCTACAACAGGCATAAATATCAACATAAACCGGATATTGTCCTTTCCCCAGTCACAGTTTGGCATGGGGATCCGGGAAAACATGGCAAAAGAAGCGATGCAGCTGTTGATGATCTTTTTCATGCTCTCTCTCCTTTCACCGTAATCGGTATCCCATAAACAACTTCTGTAACCTGATCCGCCATACGTCCCATCTCGCTGTTGATCTGACCGAGATAGGACTGATAACGCATGGTCTCAGAATCATAATCGATGCCGTCACTGAAAATTTCATTGGTCACCACCACCAGATGACGCACACGCTTCAGAAGATAACAGATCCCTGCCAGGATCTCCTCCACAGTCTGCCCGCCGGCACCGCCCTCCTGATACATCTCGTTTGCCGTAAGATTTGACATGCATTCCAGAAGCACCACACTGTCCTCAGGAATATCCGCTGTTTTCAGTCCGGTATAGCACTCCAGCGTGGAAAACTGTTTCTGTCTGCGCATCTCTCTGTGCCGCCTGATCCGCCGGTCACATTCCTCATCAAAAGGATACATGGTGGCAATATATATTCTCTCTGCCGGACCAAAATCCAGCACACATTGTTCGGCATAGGCAGATTTTCCGCTGCCGCTGCCTCCGGTAATCACGAGAAACATGTTTTCTCCTAGCTTAAGGGAACGTAGTGTTCCATATTATTTTCATCAAAGGATGCCACAGAACGATACACCTCCATGGCCATATCCAGAATCGGGAACAAAAGCACCGCCCCGCTGCCTTCACCAAGGCGCATGCGGCAGTCCATAAAACCTTCTACCCCAAGGGTATCCAGAATCAGCTTCGACGCAGGTTCCTGAGACAGATGGGAAGCAAACATGTACTGTTTACTGAGAGGACAAAGTTTATAAGCCGTCAGTGCCGCCACGCCGGAAATAAAGCCATCGATAACCACGGGAATTCCCAGAGCGGCTCCACCCAGGAACACACCGCACATACCTGCGATATCAAAACCTCCCACACAGGAAAGCACACCGATGGGATCCTCGGGATCCGGCTGGTATCTTTTCAGGGCATCTTCGATGACCTGGACCTTTTTCTTCAAACCGGCACTGGACAGTCCTGCACCGCGACCGGTAACCTCATCCACCGATACTCCGGTAAACGCCGCAGTCATAGCGCTGCTGGTGGTGGTATTTCCGATACCCATCTCACCGGTAGCCAGAATACGATAGCCTTTTTCATACAGTTCTTCCGCCATATGGATACCAACTTCAATGGCCTGTACAGCCTGTTCTCTGGTCATGGCCGGCTCTTTGGCAAAATTCTTTGTGCCATAGGCCACTTTATAATTGGGCAGAAGGTTATCTGATGCAATACCGATATCTACAGGAAATACATCTGCTCCTGATTTTTTACAGAAAATAGCAGCCGTAGCCTTCTCTTTAAGGAAATTCTCGGCAATGATCTTGGTCACCTCCTGACCACTCTGAGAGATACCTTCCTCTACCACACCATTGTCTGCGCACATGACCACCAGTGCTTTTTTATCCAGTGCCACATCCGCAGTTCCCAGCATACCGGCAATGGCAGCCACCGCATCCTGCAGTTTTCCCAGGCTGTGGATGGGAATGGAAGTCTCGCTCCATCTTCTCCATGCAGCATCCATGGCCTCCTGGTTTAACGGTTTTATTTTCTTCAGTGTTTCTTCCAGTGTCATTCCCTTTTCATCCTTTCTGTGCCGGACCGGATCTACCAGTCGGCTTTCTGTTTTCTCTCGAGACATTTCTCCAGAAATGCTTTCGGGAATTCTTCATTTGCGTAATAATAGATATGCGGAAATCCCGCAAACAGCGTATTTTCCGCGTGAATACAATTCCAGCCCCGGGCACTTAACGGCTTTTGCGCATGCCAATCCTCCCCGCAGCTGTCCGAATCGAAATAGTGAAATTCATGGGCATTGACCGGACCGATCTCACAGCCAAAGGCAGTTCCTCCCTCCAGCGTCACATAACCGAACCGTGTCAGCTTCGGTGTTTTCCACACGCGGCCCTTTACAGCGCCCACCATAGGCCAGGCCTGTCCGTCCATATCCTCCATACTCTCGTGAAGGTACATGAAACCACCGCACTCCGCCGTTGTCACCAGTCCATACTCCACAGCCATCCGTATGTCGGAAAGCATCGTATGATTCTGGCTTAAGACTCTGGCATAAAGCTCCGGATAGCCACCGTTTAAGATCAGACCGTCCAGATCTCTGGGCAGATTTTTATCATGTATGGGGGAAAACTCGATAAGCTCAGCTCCCTGCTCTCTGAGATAATCCAGGTTATCTTCGTAAAAGAAACAAAACGCCTCATCTCTGGCCACACCGATCCGAAGTCCGGCATATGGGCTTTTTTCTCCACTCTGAGGCATTCTAGCATCGGCTTTCCGATCCTCATACTGCTTCATCAGCTCACTGTTTTCCAGTTCTTCTGCTGAAGCGGCAAGCTTGAGCAGACCGTCGATATCGACTGTCTTTTCCATGGTCTCCGCCAGAAGATCCAGCTGCATCTGCAGATCCTCGATCTCTTCCGGCAGTACCAGTCCCAGATGACGGCTTTCCAGAAGACAGTCTTTCAGTTCCGGCAGATAACCATACACTTTGACCGGCAGCTGTTTTTCGATCATCTCCTTCACCCGGGGATACAGCATTCCCGTGATCCGGTTCAGGATCACGCCTTTGATATGGCTGTTCTTTTTGTATTCCAGAAATCCCTTAATAAAAGGAACAATAGACACACTCATACCCCGGCAGTTTACAAGAAGAACTGCCGGCGTGTTGGTGGTATCCGCCAGATCCCAGGCACTGGCGCTGACAGAGATACCCGCCAGGCCATCATAGTAACCCATGACCCCCTCGATCACCGCCACATCCGTGTCGGCTGCGTTTTTTTCGAGGAGAAAACGGGTGGTGTCTTCATCGGTAAAAAAAGTATCCAGATTGCGGCTTTTTGTACCGATCACTTTCGTGTGGAACATGGGATCAATATAATCCGGTCCGCATTTGAAAGAGACTACTTCCAGACTTCTGTTTTTTAAGGCCTGCAAAAGCCCACAGGTACATAATGTCTTGCCGCTTCCGCTGGCGGCAGCGGTGATCATCAGTCTAGGTATTTTCATTGCTTACTCCGCTCCTTCAAAAGAAAAGATATAGACCGGATTCTGTCCCATCATCATATGATAATTTCCCACAGATTTGGATCTGGCTACAGACATGGACACGATCTCCGTATCCTTTACCGGATACTTTTTCATCACATCCAGGGCCTCCTGCACCGTCTCCAGGGTGATGGCATTGATCACAATGCGCACATGGGGATTCTTTTGCAGAAGAAGTCCCACGATCTCATCCAGATTGCCGGATGAACCGCCGATAAAAGCATGCGTCGGCACCGGCAGATCCTCCATAGCTCCCGGCGCCAGTCCTTCCACGATGGTCAGGTTATCCGTACCGAAATGCTGTTTATTTCTGTACAGCAGTTCCACTGCCGTATCTTTTTTCTCAATAGCATAGACATGGCCATCTGTCGCTGCCAGGGCCATCTCTATGGATACAGAGCCTGTACCGGCTCCCACATCATAGATCACAGAGTTTTTCTGAAGATGCAGCTTTGACACGGAAGCTGTACGCACCTCTTCCTTAGTCATCGGCACTTTATCTCTCAGAAACAGCTCATCCGACATGCCGTGAGTCACAATATGCTCAAAAGCCCTGTCATTTTCAATATAGACTACGCAGAGGGGATCCGTCACCAGTTCCGTAAAATCTTCTGCTTTTCCCTTAAGAATCCGCTCATTGGGATAAGACAGATTTTCTCCTACGAATACACGTACATCTCCCATACCGTAAAATACAAGTTTTTCGCAAAGCTTACTTACACCGTCCGCAGTCCCCAGAATTGCATAGACCTTAGGATTTTTTCGGATATGACCGATCAGATTGGCCGGTTTTCCGTGCATGCTGAAGGGCACCACATCCTCCCAGGGAAGCTTCAACCTGGCAAGGAACGCTACCATAGAGGAAATTCCGGGTACGATGCGCACATCTTCTCCCAGCACCTCGATCAGCTTGCGGGCACCGCTGTAAAAACCCACATCGCCGGACAACGCCACTGCGATCTTTTCGTATTCCGGATGCTCTGCAATATAATCCCGGATCACCTCCGGCTTATAGGCGGCAAATACGGGCTGTCCCGGCTTTGCTACGCTCTCCGTCATACGTTTTGCGCCAATGATCAGATTTGCTTCCTCAAAGCACTGTCTGGCTTCCACCGTCTGGCCTTCACGACTGCCCGGGCCGATGCCTACCAGTGAGATCTGCTGATGCAAATATATATCCAGTTTCTCAGCCAGTACCTTTTTACATGCCGTAAAACTCAATCCCTCTTCTTTTATGGGACGGCCTATCACCACAAGGGTCGCGCCGGCTCTTTTCGCCGCTTCCACTTTTTCGGGAAAACCACCGTTTTTTCCGGTTTCCTTTGTCACCATATAGCGGATATCATACTGCTGAAGCATGGCCGTATTCATTTCCAGAGAAAACGGTCCCTGCATACAGATCAGGTGCTTTCCTGTAAAACCAAGCTCTGCACAGCTTTTTACCACTTCGGGAAGCGACAGCACACGGGCATACACTCTTTCTTCAAACCCCGGGATCACCGTATAACTTTTCAGTTCTTTACTGCCCGTGGTCGCAAGAATATTTCCTGTCGTACCGGAGAGATAAGCAGCCGCTTCCTGCACACTGTCTACACAGACCACATCCTCGCTCTCCCAGTTTTCACTCTCTCTGAGCAGGCGGAGATAGGTCACATTTTTTGCGCTGCAGGCAGTTTTGATATTCTCCGTGACCACGGCAGCGTAGGGATGAGTGGCATCCACCACCAGAGTAAAGCCTTCTCCGTCGATCAGGGCTTCCATTTCTTCCTCTGTCAGACGCTCATGAGAAATATGCAGATGCTCTCCTTTAGGAAGCAGACTTTCACCGTACTCCGTAGCCACACATACGCAGGCTGAAATACCGTTATCATTTAAAAATTCCGCAATTTTACGGCCTTCAATGGTTCCCGCAAAGACAAGTATTTTTTCCATACCAGTCCCTCTCTTTTCTGTTATGCTCAGTCTTGTACACCTTTATAGCCACGAGGTGTGACCATCTTGCCGTTGATCTCTTTTGTCTGAGAATTGCCTACAAATACTGTGGTAAACATATCTACCTGGGTATCTCTGAGCTCTTTCAGGGTCATGACACGGGAAAACTCACCCTCACGGGCAATATTACCGACGATACCGCAGACCGTCTCCGGGGATTTGTACTGCATCATCAGATCACAGGCTTTCATCAGATAATCATGGCGCTTTTTGCTGGACGGATTATACAGACAGATACTTAAATCCGCTTCGGAAGCCGCCAGAAGACGTTTTTCGATCTTTTCCCAGGGAGTCAGAAGATCACTCAGGGAAATCAGGCAGAAATCATGGATCAGGGGTGCGCCAAGCACTGCGCCGCCGCCCAGAGCTGCTGTTACACCGGGGATGATCTCCAGTTCCACCTCCGGATATCTTACACCCACTTCATACATCAGACCGGCCATGCCATACACACCGGCATCACCGCTACAGATCATGGATACAGTTTTTCCCTTCTGTGCTTCTTCAAAAGCGATAACACAGCGATCCACTTCTTTTTTCATAGGCGTAGTCATAAACTCCTTGCCCGCAAAATGATCGCGTACCAGATCAACATATACCGTGTATCCAATGATCACATCACTGTTTTCCAGTGCATGGATCGCTTTTAATGTCATCTGTTCATATTCTCCGGGGCCGATGCCCACTACATAGATCTTACTCAAAATGAATCCTCCTGTTCATTATGGCCACAGCTGCGGTCACACCGCTCTGGGCCGTTTTCTTTATCAGCAGCTGTCCTTCCTCCGAGGCAAGCACAGCACTTCTCTCACAGACATTATCCACACCGGTCACTCCCCGGACGAAGGCGGAGGGGGTAAAAGCTCCTTTTGTCTGCTTTAATTGTTCAGCGCTGTAGCAGATAAAGGGAACACCCAGTTCACCGGAAAGCTCTGTGAGCGCCTTTTCTTCTTTTTTGATGTCGATACTGTTCAGACTGCTGACAGCTCTTTTATCCAGCTGATTTTCAGCAAAAACTTTTTCAAAAAGCTCCAGAGCCCGGACAGATTCCACATTTTTTTTACATCCCATGCCAAGGCAGAGGATTCGGGGAATCAGATGCAGCGTGCGCTGAAACCATCCTGATGGCACATGCACTCCGATGTAGATGCCAAGCGGATAACCTGCTGCCTCTGTCCGGCTTCGTACCAGACAAAGCCCCTGAGGAAGAGTATCCTCCTTGATGGGAAGCTCACTGTAAACACCAATCTCCTGCTTTGCCAGCAGTGCGGCACTGACCTCTTTTGCCAGCACCATGCTGTCTATGATCAGACCATTGTTTTTGGCAAAAACATCTACGGCAAAACGATGATTCACATCGGTTGCCGTCGTCACCACCGGAATGCTCTCAGTGATTTCCGCGATCTGAAGGGCAAAAGCGTTGGCTCCGCCCAGATGACCGGAAAGCAGCGGAATACAGAAATTTGCTTTTTCATCCAGAACCACCACCGCAGGATCTGAGGTCTTTGACGCTACTGATGAAGCAATAGCTCTCACGGCGATACCGATGGCGCCTACAAAGACCAGAAGTTCCCGTCCCCAATGGCCGGCCGTCCATTCCGGCAGTCTTTCCTGTACTGCCTGAAACCGACTGTCCTCATTAACATATTTACTTTTTACCCAGAGTGTACAGTTTGCTTCCTTACCCAGTCCGGCAGCTATGGTCAGTGCCGTCTCCATTCCCGTGGCGGAAAAACAGATGATCTCTGTTTTCATAAAGCATCCTCTTTTCTGCAATACCGGTTTATTTGGTTGCTTCTCTGAATTCGGTAGTAAATGCCGGATTGTACAGCTCAGAACGGTTGTAATGGGTGTGAGTTACCACATCGCCAATGATCATGAGTGCAGTTTTACGGATATCATTCTCTCTGGCGGTCTCTGCCAGGGTACCTACGGTACATATAAACTTCTTCTCATCTTCCCATGTGGCCTTATAAACAATGGCTGCCGGTGTATCCGCACTGTAGCCGCCGGCGATCAGGCGCTCAGACAGCTCCTCCAGCATAGTGGTGGACAGAAATACTACCATAGTAGCCTGATGAGCCGCAAAGGATTCTATGCTTTCCTTTGTCGGCACCGGTGTACGGCCTGCCATACGGGTAATGATCACACTCTGAGAAACGTCCGGAAGGGTATATTCCAGATCCAGAGCAGAAGCAGCGCCGCAGAAAGAGCTGACACCCGGTGTGGAATCGTATTCGATACCTTTCTCATCCAGTACATCCATCTGCTCCCGGATAGCACCGTACAGACAGGGATCTCCGGTATGCAGACGCACCGTCATCTTTCCTTCCTCTTCGGCTTTAAACATGACCTCCAGCACCTCTTCCAAAGTCATCAGCGCACTGTTGTAGATCTGGCAGCCTTCCTTTGCATAATCAAGCAGCTGCGGATTTACCAGAGAACCGGCATAGATGATCACATCTGCCTTCTCCAGAAGATTTTTTCCGCGAATGGTAATCAGATCCGGCGCACCGGAACCAGCTCCCACAAAATGTATCATATCTAGTCCTCTTTCCCGGGTCAGGCCCGTTTACTGTCTTTAATAATGATCAGAGAATAATAACCGGCGTCCTCCGGGATCTCATCCACAGATCTGTAGATTTTTTCATCCGGCATACCGCAGTTTTCGATCATCACTGCGGACGCGCCGAGACGTTTGATGGTGGCCTTGACCTCGGCCATCTTTTTACCGGCTTTCATCAGCACCTTTGTGCCCGGAAGCTGTAAAGCTTCTTCGATCTGATAGGATGCCGGGATCACATGCAGCTCCTCATGTTTTTCCACCAGCCCGATATTCAGGCGGGCGGCTACGGCACAGAAGGAAGTGATACCGCTTACGATCTCTGTGTCATAGCCCATCTCTGCAACTCTGTGGTGTACATAGAGATATGTAGAATAAACGGTAGTGTCTCCCAGAGTAAGGAATACCACATCTTTTCCCTGATCCAGAACGGCTGCAACCGTTTTAGCGCCTTTTTCATGGCTTTCACGAAGTTTTTCGTGATCCTTTGTCATAGGCATATCGATGGGCAGAAGCTCTTTTTCAGCCAGCTCAGGATATGCCTGTACTACGATTTTGTAGGCCACTGTGTTTTCC
>CALZOU010000090.1 GCA_945827805.1 uncultured Lachnospiraceae bacterium | reverse complement strand
TTTGCCTGGTAGTATTATACCATAAGAGAACATGATATTGCAAGTATATTCCAACAATATTATATATATTAATATGCGGAAACCACCCTGACAAAACGGTATAGAAAAGCCCTGGTGTAGCCGCACCAGGGCTTTTCGCATACATATTGAGTAATTTGTATCCTTCTGCCTGTTTGTATAGTAACACATGATTTCTCATATTTCAAGTATATTCCGTTTTTCTTTTACATATTTCCAATTACACTAATCATATTCCTTCTTGATGCGCTCTCCTGTGTTCCTCACTCTGCATATACGCCATATGACTATGCTGATGCACACCGGCTACGGCATAATGATCATGCCCATGGGCATGGGTGATGACATGTGTATGTATAGTACCGCCATGCATATGAACAATGGTATGCAAATGCTCGTGACTGTGGTGCTTGACCATGGTATCGCACACGACCAGAACGCTGCCCGCCATCATGCACAGCAGAGCCAGGAAATACGTCGCCGTAAGCTTTTCGCCATTCACAAGAAAGGCCAGAAATGCTCCGACAAAAGGTGCCACGGCATAGTACGCACTCGTCTTTGCCGCCCCCAGGTCTCTCTGTGCCCGGATGTACAGAAAAATACTTAATCCATAGGCCACAAAGCCTAAAAGCATGGATGCAAGTATATACTTCAGCGCCGGTATCTGCTCTCCAATGAACGTGGCGATAATAAAAGAGCCGCCACCGGAACAGAATCCTTTTAATACAACGATCTCATATGTGCTTTTATCCGAAATTTTTCTCGTGCAGTTATTCTCCAGGCCCCAGCAGGCTGTGGCAAGAAGTACGAACAGCGAACCATAGGAAAACTGAAAGCTCCCGCTTCCCTCGAAAGAAAGAATAAGGCTGGAAATCGTAATAAACAGGATTGCCACCCAGAGTCTTCCGGATACATTTTCTTTAAATATAATAAGGGCTATGATCGTCGTCGCTACGATTTCAAAATTCCCCAGCAGTGAAGCATTTGAGGCTGAGCCAATACGGATACCGATCATCAAAAAAATCGGTGCCAGAATGTCCAGAAGAATCATACCGATCGTATAGGGGAGATCACCTCTCGTAAGGCGCTCTGCTCTTTCCTCATGTTTGATATGAAACAGATACATGCACCCTACGCCAATCCCTGCACCAAGATACAAAAATGAGGCCATATATGTAGCGGGGACATCGTTCAGTAACAGCTTTGAAAATGGTGTGTTCAGTGCATAAAAAACCGCTGCCAGTAATGCATAGATGACAGCCAGAATCTTTCGATTATTTGTCACTGTCCTTTCCTCCTGATCATTTACTTCAACGTATAAAACCATTGTACCAATTTACAGCCTCATCGGCTAGTGCCTGAAACAAAAAAAGCTCAAAATCCGCTCTAAACATTATTTAATGATTAATTTCAAAGTGTGATTTAGAGCTCACAACGCTTTCCTTTTCGTTCAATTCAGTATATAATATACCAAAAATCAAACCTAAATGGAGAATATATTATGTTTTATGTACCAGACGGAACCACTCAGTGTGGCTTTTATGAATGCAAAAAATGCGGCAACCGTTTTCTATCTCTGCAAACTATGAAGAAAATCCTCTGTCCCGACTGCGAACGGGATATTGATTATGAGATCGGACCGGATGAATCTTTAGATGATCTTCTGGATACAGCCGAGCTTCTTCAGATTGTTGAGGGAGAAGAAGAAGTTGCCAAAATGGACGGCCTGCTGTCACTGGCTATTACCGGCGGAGATGAGGAATGGATTTAGCTCCGTTGAATCCCATACTGCCCGTCATTCTGTTTATTGTATAGAAAAGCTCTGGTACTCCACCGGGGCTTTTTAAAATAACCTCTGTAAAGCATCATTCTCCGCAGCATTTTTTATTCGGACAGCTATGTTATCGGCAGCTTTGCAAAGATATACAATCATGTTCTCATCATTTTCGTAATACTCCCGAACCATCTTCTCAACAGTATTTTTCAAAAAGATTTTCATCTCGCTTAAAGATTTTGTCCCCACTTTTTCCAGAAGTATCTGATAGTCTTCTGCTTCAAAATGCAGTTCATCCAGCTTCTTTTCTGCCAAAATATGTCCGCATATGTTCATTAATACGATTTCACAAAGATTATCGATCATTGTTCTGTATCGTTTCGAATACTTCTCAAATATTTCCATAACAAATTGCTGCGGATATTTTTTTTTAAATCTCTGCTCTATCCGGATGCATAAAATATACTCATATATCCTGTCAATACCCGTATACGGTGAAAGATCCATTATGACAGGATAATCCAGCGTTAATATTGTATTCTGCGGCGCGAACCGACAATCATACCATTTAAAAAATTCCGGCAGGCCTTTAGCTGCGGTATCGTACAGGCATACGTTTTCATAGTCTGAAAAACTTTTCATCATCTCGTTATACATTTGCAGAGATGCTTTTACCTTCTGTTCAACCAGTGCCGCACCCGTTTCGTAAGCTTTCATTGCTGATACAGAACTCTCTGTTATGTGTACGCAGGGACCATGTGAAGATGATGGCTTTTCTGTTTCCTGAGAATACATCTCTCTTTTTTCGAAAGAAGTTTTTGTTTCTGTGAATAAGTTATTTTCTGTATAATACTCTTTTTCAGAAAACAAATGTTTCTGTACAAAAGACTGTTTCTGTGCAGCTTCATACTCGCAGATACAATAGATCACCGCTCCCATCAGCTGCTGCGCCTTTTCATAAGTTATAGATGTACTCTCTTTGGCCGTATATTTCTCTGCCAGCTTTGCAACGATCGGTATGAGTTCTTCTGTCTTATATTGCATGATCGTTACCTTCAGCAGAGTTCTTTTAACGTTTCCAGATATACCTCATAGCTCCAGCGTTCCTGCAGATCAAATTTGTCATATTCCCCATATCCGTCTGTGCAGGCATACTCACGGTATCCCGCCCGAACAGCCTGGGCAAAAGCCGCAAGACAGGTACTTTCCAGATACTCAAGGTCACCAAAACAAAGCTCATCATACTGTTCTCTCATCAGATGCAGAAGCTCATCATCTGTTATTTCGTCATTCATCTCATTTTTATACTGATAGAAAATTTCCTGAAGCCGTATGATCGTTTCTGCGAAAGTATTCTGATCAATATATGGCGAATCGCAAAACTCACGAATGATTTTTGGAACGATACCCTCGCCAAACTCTATCCTTTGCTGTGTTCGCAGGGCAGCTTTTCGATTGTCTAAAATCAACTGTGCGTCCTGTTCGGACAACGTAAGGCCAAACTGTTCAGTATATTGATTTGTCTCCATTACTGTTGCCAGCTGATTTGTTCCCGACAGTAATTCCAACCAGTTGTTATCCATAAAAAATCCCTCCATATCACAAATGGTAGGTCATTTTACCATGGATATGAAGAGATTTACAGACTTTATTTTTTCTCGATTTTGTGGTAATATAGCATCATCAGGAAGTAAAAATTACTTCCTGATATTTTTTTGTATTCGAATTTTACTCTCTTGATCTGGTATCTGGCTGCAGAAATCTTCTATCCATTTCTCGTGCAGATCCATATCCACTTCTGACGGATCCCAGGACACAACACTGCAGCTTTCCTCGTACATTTTTTCTAATTGCTGAAGCTGCTCCCTGAACTGTTGGCCATTTTGATTCCAGATTTCCTGATTCGCTTTTGGCATATCCAGAAAATCTGTAAGATATGAAAGTCTGTCCAAATCGGAAAGTGTCATTTTTTCTTTTCCCAGCAAAAGATCTCTGTCTCTCTCCCCGCATAAGTGTAAAAAGGAAAACCACTCTGTATCCCGCTGATGCATATCTCCACCCTTTTTGATCATAATATTCCAGTACGACAGCAACCTGAAGTGAAACCTGCTTTCAACCTTTTTTACAACTGTATGGCATATATACGTCTCACTTTTACAACCGATTGTATGCTGTTTTCTCTGTAAAATCAATAGAAAAAGTGCAGAAAATGAGACAAGACTTCTGCCACTGTTTACAGGAGGGAGGCAAAAATATGCCAAAACCAAAAACGCAGAGCGGCGAGAAAAATCTGATCAGCCAGAGGCTCATCGAACTCCGCCGCCAGCACAATATGTCGCAGCGCAGTTTAGCCTATCAGCTTCAGCTGAGAGGTTATGATATGGACAAAAATGTAATCACCAGAATAGAGACAAACAAGCGATATGTTACGGATCTGGAATTAAAGGCACTTACAGAGATTTTTAATGTTTCTTATGATTATCTCATTGACGGAAAAGAAAAAACATCAAATGGCTAGTGGATCATTCTCTGGCCATTTGATGTTTCCATCTTGCGGACAGAGAACCGTCTCTTGTTCTTCGCTCTACTCACTTAATGATCTGAGTGATCATATATGGTCCTATGCAGGGAAAATCAGCTGCATAGTCTCCGGTTTTTTCATCATATTCTGTCATGGGAAAAAGATATACTTTTTCTGTCACAGGTTCCACCTGAATAATGACAAAGTCATCCTTTGAACAGCAGCGAAGTATCTCACCGCCGTGGAGACGGACATGAATCATTCCATTTTCTAGAATTTCCGTTCTATTTTCTATTTTGATCTCATCTCCGCGAATAACACGGTAATCTGTCGAAGTATATTTAAAATCCAACATATAGGTAAGCTGATTCAGATCATCCGGATGATATCCAAATCTGATAGTATTTCTTCATTTTCTAACGATCCTTTCTGGGTTCTTCTGCTTCTTGCAAATATGCGTCATATATGGAATCATATTTTTTATAACCGTATTTTCCGTATCTGTATTTATTATAACCATATTTTCCATAACCATATCGTTTTTTGCCAAAAGATGTTTTGTTTAATACGATGCCTAAAATCTTTATCTGCGCATTTTCCAGAAGCTTGACCAGACGCGCTGCCTCTCTGCTGTCTGTACTGCCACTTTCTACAACAATGATCGTTGCGTCACAGTTTTTGGCGATCAAAACAGCATCGATCACCAGATTTGCCGGTGGTGTATCCACGATTACATAATCATAATGCGTTTTCAAATATTTTATCAAAGCTGGAAATAATTCTCCTGAAAGCAGTTCACTGGGATTTGGGGAATATTTCCCAGAAAAAATAAGATCAAAACAGCTGTCATCTGTCGGATAAATAATCTCTTCTATCGAAAGATGACCGCAAAGATATTCACTGAGACCGTTTGTTTTTTCCATGATTTTGTATCTTTGTTTTGTTTTTGAATTTCGGATGTCGCTATCCAGATAAACGACTTTTTTGTTTAATCCGGCCAAGCTCTTTGCAAGCTAAAAAGAGGTAGATGATTTTCCTTCATGAGCTTTTGCACTGGTCAGGACGATAACATTTATATTATATCCTGCCATCTGAATATTACCGCGAAGAATATTCATTGCTTCTTTCGTATAGAAATCAAAAGAAGGTATATCCGGTACAATCCTTTTATTTTGCATGTTTCCTCCTCCTTTTCTCCGACTTTTTTTCTTTTTCAATATTGACGTTTGCATATTCAGGAATAGAAGAAAGAACTGAATATCCCAGATGCTTTTCAATATCTTCTTCCGTTCTTAAAGTAGTATCAAGAAGATCGGTTTGAAAAATATTCGTGGCCGTCTGATTTGTGGGGAGAAAAACTTACATTCAAACGGAGAAAAACAAAAGAACTCCTTGCTTTTCTTGTGGACCGGAAAGGTGCAGGTGTGACCGTAAAAGAAATCGGCGCAAGATTATGGTCTGATAACGGAAATGAAGATAAATATCCTGCTTATGTGCGCCAGCTTATCTTTGACCTTAGGCAAACACTGGCAGCCTATGATATGGATCATATCATTGTACAGAATAATTATGAATATTCTTTGGATACTCAAAAAATAGATTGTGATTATTATTCCTATCTGGAAACCGGCAAACCGGAATTTCATGGAGAATATATGACGCAATACAGCTGGGCCGAAGAGACTTGCGGCCTGCTGTGGAAAAAATCATAGGCTTCACATAGAGCCAAGGGGACAGGTTTCTGTCCCCTTGGCTCTATGACGTTTCTACCTTGGATTCGGACAGAGAACCGTCCCTTATCCTTCCGTGAAGCGAATATTCATACTTCCGACACCGCCATCAATCTCAAGCGTATTCTCGCCCTGACCATATACCGTATCATCAGCCATCTTCTGTCCGTCCAGCAAAGCCTCTCCGATGCCTTTATCCAACTCAATACGATAATCCTCAGCAGAGCCGATCAATGTCAGAGACAGTTCTCCCACACCGTAATCAATCTTACCCTCACCGGTCAGAGCACTGGTCAACACGACCTTTCCTACACCCATGTCAAAGTCAAGATTCGCCAGACCGCCTCCATTTATGGTCAATTGTCCGGCACCACCGTTGATCTTTGCACTGCTTCCTGCCGTAAGCTTATCAATGGTTACTTCTCCGGCTCCGAGATCCAGTGACAGTTTTTCCGCATTTAACGCATCCATTTTTACGGTTCCGGCTCCTGTGGATATATCTGCCTTTTTAAATATATGATCTTCCGGGATTGTCAGGATCACCCGCGCCTCCGGGGAATGAAAACCAACAATCTGCCGTGTTTCTTTTATCGTCAGCTGACCGGACTTATTGTCAATTTTGAGATAATTATGGTTTGTTTCTACCGAGAATTTATCTCCCGAAACAATTTCCAGCTGCGCAGCTGCAAGATCGATTTCCAGATCATCCACTGTATCCGATATGGCATATGTATTCATATCACCCACATCATGCTTACCTCCCGAGATAAATGATAAAGATGCCACTGCGCTCACGATACCACCAATGATGCTTACAGCCAGAAACAGTGCAAACGCGATGGCACAGTATTTGATGATTTTCTGAGTTGATGTCATCTTATTTTTACACCTCCGAACAGACAGATTGCATTGACATACAGCGTGTACTGATTCTCAGGCTGATTCCTGCGCTCTTTTCCTGACACGCCGCCAAAAATCGAATTGGATTTGATCTTTACATTTACATTGTCCGGAACATAAATATCAATACCACCAAACACAGCTGTAGCATTGATCACGCAGTCGCCGTCGATCACAGCTCCGATAAGATCACAGGTAACGCTGCCAAAAATAGCGTCCAGCTGAGCACCTTCAAATCTCTCGCCTGTACTGTCAAACCGGGAACCGGAGAACACAGCTGCTCGGTTCTCCAGCATACCATTCTCCGCCGTGATTCTGCGATACACCTGATCTCCTCTGTTGCCGATAGCGCCGCCGAAGACCATCTTTAATCCAATGATCACAATGATTCCCGGAACCAGAAGTTTCCAGAACATATCAAACCGCAGAATATCGCGGCAGCAAAGCAGTAAGAATACACCGATACATATACCGACAATATTGCCGGTTTTATCATAATCTGTAAACAGACCGATCACGCAGGGTACGATAATAAATAATGTCCACCATCCGTCAAAAAACAGATGAACCGACATGATACCGAAATTATTCAACGCCCATATGACACCGATCGCCACAAGAAGAATTCCCCAAATAATATTTTTTGCCTTTGTCATTGCTGTCTCCCTCTCATCATTTCATTAATAAAATATTTTAAACTTAATATTCCCTATACTCCGGAATAATAATAGCCGCTATAATATAAGCCACTATACCACTGCCGCCCATAGCACAAAACAACACCCATCCCAACCGGATCAGGGTAGGATCAATATTAAAATATTCTCCGATACCTCCGCAGATACCTGCGATCATCTTATTGTCTCTTGATTTGTGCAAACTCTTTTTTACTTCGTTCATCCTTCTTACCTCCTGATATTTCCTGCATCTTCTTATACTTAACCTGAGCACTTACGTGCCCTTCATTTCTCTATGCCTGTATTCTACAGCAACCCTGCTTTTTCCTATAGGTGGATTTTACAGGTGATTGTGTCATTTTTTAAGATAATGAGAGCCAAGAGAGCCAAGGGGACAGGTTCCGTGACTCACTCGTTGAGTGAGTCATGAAACCTGTCCCCTTGGCTCTGCTTACGTTACTCCGTAATTTCCACTCTATCCGCATTCGCATTCAGAATGATGCCCACATAAGTCTTACCGGTATTCAGCTTAAGCTCTGCTCCGTCTGCCAGATAATAATGGGTAATTCCCGTATCCTTATCTCTGTTCCAGGTCAGTTCGGTACAGATACCGTTTGTGATATACTGTGCCTTTCCGCCGGAATTTATGTCGATATTCAGTGATTTATCATCGTCGTACATTTCGTAATCACAGTACTGAAGGATCAGATTTTTGAAAGCAAGCTGGTTGCCTGTCTCGTCATCGATCTGCTTTGCGTCAAACTGGAAACGGTAGTACAGCTGATCCTCTTCATTGTACGTAAAATACGGATCGTTATGGAAATATCCGTTGCGAACCTTATTGGCTTTCACACCGTCGTAAGAAGCTGTTTCGCCTTCATTTACGAACTGGAAATACCCGTGATAATTTGGATCATAATCGGTGGAAAATCCCTGTGTTTTTATACCTTTCGCAATACCTTCCGCGCTGGCATAGCAGTTGTGGGGGGCTTCTCTGTCCTCGGTTCGATAATATACATTGGCACCGGTGCCATCCACACCGTCCATACTGTCAGTTCCCGGAGAATCCAGCAGATCCACCGCATACTTGGAATGGCCTACACTGCAGTAAATGGCATCCCAGCCCAGAGCGAAACGTACAAAATAAATACGGGCGCTTCGCACGGAACCGATTTTGTCCAGATCCCTGTAATTCTCGAAAATTCCCATCAGACGGGTGATACCGCCTTCTACCGGAGCTTCGTAAAGCACGTCCGCATTCTCGATTCCGGACTGAGGACAGGCATCTTTGATATTATTTAGCATTACAGCTACCGGACGCTGACGGGAAATTGCCTCATCCACGTATTTGCCGGTAAGGTAGCTTTTCGCCATTCCTTCCGGCGCGTTGGGATCAATTTCTTCTGCCTGAAGAGCAACTGGTTCGGGCACTACCGAAGATGATACCTCCGCTTCGGAAACAACGGATGGCTCTGCTGAGGACACCGGTTGTTCCTGACTGCTGCTCTCTGTTTTTCCGCAGCCGGTAAAAAGTAGCATCAGTGACAGCCCCATAGCAACGATCTGTTTTGTTTTCATGGTCTCTCTCCTCTCGTTATCCCAAGTTCATTCAGAACCTGATTTTGCTTTTGTTCCATAACAGCTGCTTCCTCAGGGGTCATATGATCATATCCCAGAAGGTGCAGCATGCTGTGTGCGATAAGAAAAGCGTATTCCCGTTTTACCCCATGACCGTATTCCTCTGCCTGACTGAGCATACGGGGAATACAGATCATAATATCGCCCAGCAGCAGTTCGCCTGTCTCCGGATGAAAGGCGTCGTCTTCTTCCTCCAGAAAATCATACTCTGCGGGAGTTTGAAAGCTGTCTCTTATACACATCTGACGCTGCCGACGATACTCCTTGTGT